>CAIJYZ010000130.1 GCA_903825015.1 uncultured Actinomycetes bacterium | reverse complement strand
CTTTGACAGGTAGAAATTCTCCCCCGAAGTAAACCGCGGGGGAGATATCGCTAATTGGAATTCGTGAGATCAACCTGAGCCTTCGGTATTGCCAGCATCTGCAGCTGAGACATCATGGATACGATACTTTTCCATCGCCTTAATAACAATGCTTTCCTTGATATCTCCTTGATTACAGAGTTGCTGCAACACGGCCACCGCAATTGATTCTGCATCAACCTTGAAGTGGCGGCGCAATGCACCACGAGTATCGGAGAGACCGAATCCATCAGTACCTAACGAGTAGTAAGGCGCTTCAATCCATGGGGCGATTTGATCTTGTACTGCACGCATGTAATCACTGACAGCAATAATTGGACCGTTATGGCCATCTAGCTTCTTAGATATATATGCACGGCGCTTATCTTTTGGATTTAGCAAGTTATGGCGATCTGTTGAAAGACCATCTCGGCGAAGTTCATTCCAAGAAGTTACAGACCAGACTGAGGCATTAACGCCCCAGTCATCTGCAAGAAGTTGTTGAGCCTTAAGCGCCCAGTTAACTCCAACACCAGAAGCCAGAATTTGCGCAGATTTTTTACGAGTATTTGCTGCAGGTGAATAAAGATAGATTCCCTTAAGCAAACCTGCGACATCGAGGTTTTCTGGCTCAGCTGGATGCATGTAAGGCTCGTTATAAACAGTGAGGTAGTAGTAAACGTTTTCACTATTTTCGCCATACATTCGACGCAGACCATCTTTAACGATATGTCCTAATTCAAAGGCAAACGCTGGATCATAGGCAACCACTGCTGGGTTAGTTGATACAAGAAGTGGTGAATGTCCATCTTCATGTTGCAAGCCTTCGCCATTAAGTGTTGTTCGTCCCGCCGTTGCCCCAATTACGAAACCACGCACTAACTGGTCAGCTGCTGCCCAGAATGCATCACCCGTACGCTGGAAACCAAACATTGAGTAGAAGATGTACATAGGAATCATTGGTTCGTCATGCGTTGAATACGAAGATCCAACTGCGGTGAAGGAAGCTACAGAACCTGCCTCGTTAATGCCTTCATGCAAAATTACGCCAGAAGTAGATTCCTTATAGGACAACATTAATTCGCGATCGACCGCGGCATATTGCTGACCATTAGGGGAGTAAATCTTGAGCGTTGGAAACAATGAGTCCATTCCGAAAGTTCTCGCCTCATCAGGAATGATTGGAACAATTCGTGAACCAAGACCTGGATCTTTCACTAAGTCCTTAAGCATTCGGACAAAGGCCATTGTCGTTGCGATCTCTTGTTGGCCCGAACCGCGCTTAACTGATTCATAAACAGAGTCATCTGGTTGAGTAAGTGGACGCGAGATTGCACGGCGGCGCGGAATTGATCCACCTAAAGCGGCACGGCGTTCAATGAGGTAGTGCGCCTCAGGAGAATCTGGAGCCGGCTTGTAATAAGGAGGTAAGTACTTATCCAACTTCTCATCTGGAATATCAAGATGCAAAGTGTCACGGAACTGCATGATGTCTTCAAGAGACATCTTCTTCATTTGGTGAGTTGAGTTGCGTCCTTCAAAACTTGAACCAAGAGTCCAGCCCTTAATTGTCTTTGCCAAGATCACTGTTGGGCGACCATTATTTTGAGTAGCTGCCGTGTAAGCCGCAAAGAGCTTGTGATAGTCATGCCCGCCGCGCTTTAGACTCCAAATCTTTTCATCACTCCAGTCTGCAACCATCGCAGCGGTACGTGGATCGCGACCAAAGAAGTTTTCGCGAACATATGCACCAGATTCAGCTTTGAAAGTTTGATAATCGCCATCAAGTGTCTTATTCATTAAGTTAACTAACGCGCCTTCACGATCCTGGGCCAAAAGTGGATCCCAATCGCGACTCCATACAACTTTAATTACATTCCAACCAGCGCCACCAAAGATTGATTCAAGTTCTTGAATAATCTTTCCGTTACCGCGTACTGGCCCATCAAGACGTTGCAAGTTGCAGTTAACTACGAAAGTTAAGTTATCTAATTTTTCACGCGTTGCTAAACCAATTGCACCTAATGTGTCCACTTCATCAACTTCACCATCACCAAGAAATGCCCAGACGCGCTGGTCACTTGTGTCCTTGATTCCGCGGTTATGCAAATAACGGTTAAAGCGTGCTTGATAAATTGCATTGATTGGCCCGATACCCATAGAGACCGTTGGGAACTGCCAAAAATCTGGCATCAAACGTGGGTGAGGATAAGAAGAAAGTCCGCCACCTTCATGTGATAGTTCTTGGCGGAATCCATCTAGCTGATGTTCGTTTAATCGACCTTCAAGAAATGCACGTGCATACATTCCTGGACTTGCATGCCCTTGGAAAAAGATTTGATCTCCGCCACCTGGGTGATCTTGTCCGCGGAAGAAGTGGTTGAAACCAACTTCATAGAGTGAAGCCGATGATGCATACGTTGAAATATGTCCACCCACTCCAACACCAGGACGTTGCGCGCGGTGGACCAACATCGCTGCATTCCAACGATTCATTGCGCGAATACGGCGCTCAATCGCTTCATCTCCTGGAAAAACTGGTTCGTTTTCTGGAGAAATTGTGTTGATGTAGTCGGTTGTGCGAAGTGCTGAAAGACCAATATTTTTCTCATGCGCGCGCTTTAAAAGGCTGAGCATCAAATACCGTGCGCGTACCGGCCCGGCGTTGGCTAGAGCTGCATCAAAGGATGCCTGCCATTCAGCGGTCTCGGAAGGGTCGGTATCAACCAGCTGGTCGATGATCTGATCTGGCGCCTCAAAGTTTTCGCTCATGGTGCGTATTCTTGCGTGAACTGCCCAGTAAGTCGAAATGAAAGCGCGATGCCCCTTGTGCAAGGCGGTGAGATTGTGTGGAATTAGCCCGTGCCAGCGAGAATGGGCTTCAAGGAGGGCGACCTGATTCTAGAGGTCGGCCGTGCCAGCGATTGTGATGAAAATCTGCGCCAACAAATTATCGAAATTACTAAATCCCAGTTCTTAGGAAGTGATTCTCAGGAAGTTGTAGATGGCGTAATTATTTGGTGGCGTGAAGATGATGGCGATCTTGTAGATGAGTTAATGGATGCACTTACATATTTGAGCGAGACTGGACCGATTTGGGTATTAACTCCAAAGGTTGGTCGTGCAGGACACGTTGAACCCAGTGATATTCAAGATGCCGCACCGACCGCAGGGTTAAGCCAAACATCTTCATTTTCAACTGCCCCTGATTGGAGCGCCACTCGTCTAGTGGCACGCAAAGCAGGTAAACGGTAGATTCCGCGTTATGACTCTGACAATTGGCCAAGCCGCTCCAGATTTCGAATTAGTAAATCAACATGGTGAGAAAGTTTCACTCGCCTCATTTAAAGGTGAAAAGAATGTCGTGATTCTTTTTTATCCCTTTGCATTTTCAGGAATTTGCACTGGAGAGCTCTGCGCAATGCGCGATGATCTTGAAGCATTTCAAAATGAGAATGTTCAACTACTGGCAATCTCATGCGATCCAATGTTTGCCCAACGTGCTTTTGCTGAACAAGAGGGTTACAAGTTTCCAGTGCTTTCAGATTTCTGGCCACATGGAGCAGTTGCAACTTCTTATGGCGTATTTCAAGAAGCTCGCGGATGTGCTACCCGTGGAACTTTTGTCATCGATAAAGAGGGCGTCCTTCGTTGGCAGATAGTCAATGGCATGGGAGATGCTCGAAATATCGTGGATTACAAGGCAGCAATCGCTGCGCTGTAAGCGGGCGATTTAGCGTTTTTACGATGGTGAAGTAAGATTCACCAGTACTCAGCACGATACGAGTACGCGGGTGCTTAGCTCAGTGGTAGAGCGTCTCGTTTACACCGAGAATGTCGGGGGTTCGAAACCCTCAGCGCCCACCAGAAGTGAAAAAAGGGGTTGATTGCAGATATGAAGGCCAGCCCAAGTGATCAACAACAAATCCTAGATGTGGCTGCTTTCGACCAGAAAACAACTGCACTTAACCACACCGCATCAACACTTCCAGAGATTGCAGAACTGGCATCAGTTACAACGAAATCTAATAACGCGCGCGATCTTCGCATCGCTGCTGAAACTGAACTCAACGATGTTAAACGCGAACTCTTGCGCGCCGAGGGTGATGTTGAACAGATTGTTACACGCATTACTCGTGATGAATCCCGCTTATCGGGTGGCTCAGCATCGCCTAAAGAGCTCGAGCAGTTACAACATGAAGTTGGAACTCTTAATGCTCGCCGATCAGAGCTTGAAGAAGTTGAGCTGGAAATCATGATGCGTGTTGATGAAATTAAAGCGCGCATTTCAGAGCTTCAATCGCAAGAAGCCGGGCACACCGAATTGATTAATGAACTCAATATTCGGATGGAAAACGCGCTCGCACGCATTAACGGCGAACTTGAGGCAATTGCCAAAGAACGCAGTGAAACTTTGGCAGCGGTGTCTCCAGAACTCATCGCACTTTACGAAAAAATTCGTGCTTCAAATAACGGTACAGGCGCTGCAGCTTTAGTTGCTGGCGCATGTACTGGCTGCCACTTATCGATTAACACAGTTGAATTAAAACGAGTGGCTGAACTGCCAACAGATGAAGTAGTACGTTGCGAAGAGTGCCGTTGTATTTTGGTGCGTGGAGCTTAAGTAATGGCTCGTCATTTTTCT
>CAIJYZ010000129.1 GCA_903825015.1 uncultured Actinomycetes bacterium | reverse complement strand
TCGCATTGGCGCGATTACTTCCGCGCACCCTGCCGCAGCGCAGTACAAGCCCGGCTCTATTAGGTGAGCGGCTTCGGCCTAGCTGGCCCACCGCCAGCACCGATGATTCCCGGGTGGACACATCTGCGTACCGGAAAAGTACGCGATCTATATACAAATGATTTAGGAAATATTCTTCTCGTTGCTTCAGATCGAATCTCAGCTTACGACTGGGTTATGCCAACCGAGATTCCTGGAAAGGGTGCAGTACTTACGCAACTCTCTTTGTTCTGGTTCGATCTCTTGGAAGACATTGTTCCTAACCATATTATTTCAACCGATGTTCCAGAGATAGTTGAAGATCGCGCAATCATCGTTCAACCTCTTGAAATGTTTGCGATCGAATGTGTTGCACGTGGTTATCTCACGGGTAGCGGTTGGAGCGAGTACAAAGAAAATAGTGCAGTGTGTGGAAACCTTTTGCCTTCGGGGTTACTTGATGGCTCACAATTACCGTCAAGCATCTTTACTCCGGCGACTAAAGCTGAAGTTGGAGATCACGATATTAATATCGATTTTCAAAACGCTGCCGCGATTATTGGCGATGAAGATGCAGCAAGGCTGAGAGATTTAACTCTAAAGCTTTATGACACTGCGGCGGAGTTTTCTAAGAGCCGCGGAATTATTCTGGCTGATACAAAATTTGAATTCGGACGAAACTCTGGTGGCGAAATCGTCCTGGGCGATGAGGCTCTGACCCCTGATTCATCTAGGTTTTGGGATCAATCGACTTGGGCACCCGGGGGAACGCAGCCCTCATTTGATAAGCAGTTTTTACGTGACTACCTAGTAGAAAGTGGATGGGATAGAAATAGCCCACCTCCACAACTACCTGCAGAGATCGTAGAAAAGACCGCGCTTCGGTATGAAGAAGCGTTTTTCCGTTTAACCGGCAGCAAGTTCTAATCAAGGGAGAATATGACAATGGCAAAGATCGTGGTTGATGTGATGTTGAAACCAGAGATTCTTGATCCTCAAGGTAATGCTGTTGCCTCTGCGCTACCTCGCCTTGGATTTACTTTTGCTCAATCAGTTAGACAAGGAAAACGCTTTGAGATTGAAGTTGAAGGCGAACCAACTTCTGCGCAATTAGCAGAGGTTGAAAAAGCAGCAGAAGTTCTGCTCTCAAACCCAGTTATTGAAAACTTTGTTGTAAGAGTGGAAAAGTAATGCGCGTTGGTGTCATAACTTTTCCAGGGACTCTAGATGATCGTGACGCTGCCCGTGCTGTAGTCGCCGGTGGTGCAGAAGCGGTTTCTCTATGGCATGCCGATGCTGATTTAAAAAGCGTTGATGCAGTTATCTTGCCAGGTGGTTTTTCATATGGTGATTACTTGCGCTGTGGTGCAATTTCGCGTTTTGCCCCAGTAATGCAGTTAGTGATTGAGGCTGCAGGTAAGGGAATGCCAGTTCTTGGTATTTGCAATGGCTTCCAAGTTCTTTGCGAATCACATTTGTTGCCAGGTGCGCTAACCCGCAACTCTGATCTTCATTTCTTGTGTCGCGACCAAGAGATTGAAATCGTTAACAACGCGACCCCTTGGACTTCCTCATACAAATTGGGAGAAAAGATTGTTATCCCGTTAAAAAATGGTGAAGGTTCATTCCAATGCGATGACAACACATTGTCAATGCTTGAAGGCGAAGGTCGAGTAATCGCCCGTTACGTGGGCCAAAACCCTAACGGATCAAGGAATTTGATCGCTGGAATAACTAACGAACGCGGAAACGTTGTGGGGCTGATGCCTCACCCAGAGCATGCTATTGATGAGCTAACAGGTCCAACTGCCCAAGGTTTGGGTTTCTTTACTTCGATTTTGAATGCGATGGTGAAGTAATGACACTTGATACTGTTGCAATTTCCCAAACCACGCCAGATACGGTTCAACCTTTTGCCGAACTGGGTTTAAAGCCCGATGAATATGCACGCATCAAAGAGATTTTGGGACGACGTCCAACTTCTTCAGAGTTAGCCATGTATTCAGTGATGTGGTCTGAACACTGCTCATATAAATCTTCTAAAGTTCACCTAAAGCAGTTTGGTGATAAGGCTCCTAAATCTGACGCACTGCTTGTTGGTATCGGAGAAAATGCTGGTGTTGTTGATGTTGGCCAAGGGTATGCAGTAACTTTTAAAATTGAATCACACAACCACCCTTCATTTGTTGAGCCGTATCAAGGTGCAGCTACTGGTGTTGGTGGAATCGTCAGAGATATTTTGACGATGGGCGCGCGACCAATTGCAATCATGGATCCACTGAGATTTGGCCCAGCTGATGCAGCTGATACGCGCCGTGTGTTGCCAGGCATCATTGCTGGTGTTGGTGGATATGGAAACTGCTTGGGTCTACCTAATATCGGTGGCGAAGTTACTTTTGATGAAACCTATATCGGCAATCCACTCGTTAATGCATTATGTGTTGGAGTAATGAAACACAGTGACATTAAGTTAGCTAAAGCTGCGGGTGCAGGAAACCTTGTTGTACTTTATGGCGCAAAGACTGGCGGCGATGGAATTGGAGGAGTTTCAGTTCTTGCCTCAGAAACTTTTGGCGCTGGTGGATCGACTAAGCGTCCAAGTGTTCAAGTTGGCGATCCATTTGTGGAAAAAGTTTTAATTGAATGTTCACTAGAAATCTTTGCCGAAGATCTTGTTGTTGGTATCCAAGACCTTGGCGGGGCAGGCTTATCGTGCGCGACAAGCGAGTTAGCATCAGGTGGCAGCGGTGGCATGCAAGTCGCTCTGGACAAGGTTCCTCTGCGAGATCCATCGCTTTCACCTGAAGAAATCTTGATGTCTGAATCGCAAGAGCGCATGTGTGCAATTGTTGAACCAAGCAAGATTGATCGCTTTCTAGAAATCTGTAAGAAGTGGGATGTAACAGTTACGGTTATTGGTGAAGTAACCGATGGGGACCGACTTGAAATTACCTGGAATGGTGAAGTAATCGTCAATGTTCCACCTCGTACGGTTGCTCATGAAGGTCCG
>CAIJYZ010000128.1 GCA_903825015.1 uncultured Actinomycetes bacterium | reverse complement strand
GTCTTTGCATCAAGGAAGATTGCTTCAGCTGGTGCTACTAACTCCTGCAACTTCTTACGAAGTTCGCCATCATTTAACTCGGCGGCATCAACATTGAATACATAGAGAAAAGGTTTAGCGGTAAGTAAGTGAAGCTCGGCTAAATCTTCGCGGCTAATTGTGCTTTGAGATAATGGACGACCAGATTGCAGCCATTCATTAGCAGCTTTTGCTGCTTCTAAGGCCGGTGCCTTTTCTTTAGCAATGCGTACTTCTTTTTCAAGACGTGGAATCGCTTTTTCAATTGTTTGTAAATCGGCGAGCGCTAATTCAGTGTTAATCGTTTCGATATCACTGGCTGGATCGATTCGACCATCAACGTGCACCACATCGCCATCGTTGAATACTCGGATAACTTGGCAGATCGCATCGGTTTCGCGGATATTGGCCAGGAACTTATTGCCAAGACCGGCGCCTTCTGAGGCACCCTTCACGATTCCGGCGATATCTACGAAAGACAACGCTGCAGGAAGAAGCTTTTGTGAGCCGTAGATCGTTGCAAGCTTTGCCAAGCGATCATCCGGCACGCCAACAACGCCCACGTTGGGCTCGATTGTGGCAAAGGGATAGTTGGCGGCTAGGACGTTGTTCTTGGTCAATGCGTTAAAAAGGGTGGATTTACCCACATTTGGCAGACCGACGATTCCGATTGACAGGCTCATAGTGGGTAGAGCCTACGCGGGATTGTCGGTGCAAACTGCCACGATAGGCCCATGCCCGCATACGTAGTAACTCTTCTCATAGGCCTAGCGGCCGGCGCAGCAATTGGATATCTCCTTGCACGCCTTAAATCCTCATCTTCGGTGGCCGATCGTGCGCTGCTCGAGGATTACAAATCTCAACTCGAAGCCGAGCGCAGCAAAACAGAGTCTGCCATCAAGTTAAATGCCGAACTCGTTGCCATGAAGGAGTCAGTTGAGAAACTTTCTACCCAGGCAAATGAGGCAAATCGCATTCGTACCGAAGCTGAAGCAAAGTTAAATACAACAATTCTTGAGATGCGTCGTGCCTCTGAATCAATCTTTGATGAAACTAAAAAAATCGCTGGTGCACTTACTAATTCACAGGTCCGCGGAAAATTTGGTGAAGCTCAGTTAGAACTTCTTCTACAAGGTGCCGGACTTCGTGAAGACCATGAATACTCAAGGCAAAAGTCCACAACCGATTCTGATTCTTCAGGAATTCCCGACATCACGGTAAAGATGCCAGGTGGCAGTCACATCTTTATCGATTCAAAGTTTCCATTTGATCGTTTTCTTGAAGCATTTGATCCAGCAAATCAAAGCAATCGTGATGAATTATTGCAAGCGCACACTAAAGATTTGCTCAAACACATTGAAGCGCTCGCTAAACGCGGTTATCACAAGTCTCAAGGCTCCCCTGACTTTGTTGTCTTATTTGTTCCTTTTGAAACTTTATTATCTGAAGCGTTGCGATTAGATGCAAACCTTCTTGAAAAAGCATTCAAGGTTGGCGTAACAGTTGCAACCCCAACTTCAATGATGGCTCTGCTTCGCACAATTGGATACATCTTTACTCGCAACAAATTAGCTGAAAATGCCGATGAGATTCAAAAGGTTGCCAGTACATTCTTAAAAAACATCACTTTGCTTCACACCAAGATCGTTGCCGTGGGCAAGGCAATCACATCAACATCGAAAGCATACGAAGACCTTGTTCCAACGGCTGAAAAGACAGTCTTAAGCCCTGCTCGACGCATTCATAACTTGGGAGTAACCGGTGATAAAGATAAACTGGCCATTGAATATCCTGAGGCACCGGCATCGGTTCGCGAATTAAAAAGCGATGAAATCGGTGATGACGATTTCATCGATGCAGAAGAGATTACAGATGGAGATAAGTAAATGAGTACAACTACTAAGTTGGCAATTCAGGGCCCAGGCTTAAAAAAAGAGGGAATCGTTGTATTACAAAGCTTGTTTATCGCCATATTTACCTTCATTGAACTCTGGCTGCGCAGTGGCGTTGGCATAGTCACCGGCGTAATTATTCTTCTCAGTTTTTATGGGGCAATTCGCTTTGGTCGGCCAGGGACAACTTATGTCAGCGTTGTAACTCCACCATTGGCCTTTGC
>CAIJYZ010000127.1 GCA_903825015.1 uncultured Actinomycetes bacterium | reverse complement strand
GTGCGATCAAATAGAGCGCCCCATACTTCTAGCTCCCAGATGCGATCTGGTGCTTCTTTGGCGTGTAATTCAGCCATTCGATAGTGATTAAGGAACTTACCGCCGCGCATTGTGTCGCGAAAGTGAACCATCCAGTTGTCTTTGTCATTAACGTTTCCCATTGATGCAGCTGCGCCACCTTCGGCCATAACTGTATGAGCCTTGCCAAACAATGACTTACAGATGATTGCTACACGTAAACCCGCTTCGCGTGCTTCAACAGCTGCGCGCAAACCTGCACCGCCTGCTCCGATAACGAGGACGTCGTAATTATGGCGTTCGATAGTCATAGTCGATTCCCCTTAGAAGAAGTAGAAGTTTGTCCAGGCACCAGTTGAAACTTGGCGAACATAAATGTCGGCGAAGGCAACTGCAGCAAGTGAGTACCAAGCAAATTGTTGGTGCTTGTGATTAAGAATCGAAACCCACGTCCACAATTTGTAGCGGATTGGATGTTTTGAAAAATGCTTTAAACGTCCACCAAGAGTGTGGCGGCATGTGTGACATGACATTGAGTAGAACCACAACAGAGATGAGCTAATAAGAAGAACAAGTGAGCCCACGCTCATATGTCCCCATTGACCCTGTTCGTTCTTAAAGGAAATTATCGCGTCATAGGTTAAGAAAACATTGAAAACCAAACCAGCGTAGAAGAACCAACGGTGTGCATTTTGCAAGATAAGAGGTGCACGTGTTTCGCCCGTATATTTTTCATGCGGTTCAGCAACTGCGCAAGCTGGTGGTGATAACCAAAATGCACGGTAGTAAGCCTTACGGTAGTAATAACAAGTCATGCGGAAACCAAGTGGGAATATCAAAATAATTAGCGCTGGTGATAAAGCAAAGTTAATGATGTGAGCGCTTACTGGTGTGAATCCACCAATCGTTGAACCTGGTACGCAAGCCTCTGACAAACATGGTGAATAAAAAGGAGAGATAAGCGGCTCTGTAAAGTAGTTAGCGCCTTCAAAGGCACGAAAAGTTGAGTAGATAACAAAGGAGAAGAGAACACTAAAAGTGATCAGTGGTTGTAACCACCATTTATCTGTACGAAGAGTGCGCTCTTTTATTTTTGCGCGCGCTGGTGAAAAGACACCCGACATCTACAACTCCCCTGGCTAAGTGGAAATAACTAGGGGTAAGTGTCCTCTTGTGGTTAATAATCGGCTAGGTCCATAGGCCATTAAAGGCTATGAACTCAACCACAAGTGAAAAATGGCGGAGGGCGTGGGATTTGAACCCACGAAACTTTCGTTTGCCGGTTTTCAAGACCGGTGCACTCGGCCGCTATGCG
The DNA here is from genome assembly GCA_903825015.1 of uncultured Actinomycetes bacterium. Taxonomy (GTDB): domain Bacteria; phylum Actinomycetota; class Actinomycetes; order Nanopelagicales; family Nanopelagicaceae; genus Planktophila. The sequence goes on along the minus strand of CAIJYZ010000127.1, from coordinate 8,073 downwards.
AGCCCTCCGTGGGAGAGGTTACCTGAAGTTGGCCTTAGTCGAAAATCGGCAAGAAATTAAGCGGGGAGTTCTAACAGCTTCTCAATAGTTATTGCCACACCATCCTCAAGGTGTGAAGGAGCGAGATTTTTTGCATATTTGATGCCGTCTGGATGACCATCGGCCATCGCATAAGAGCGGCCACACCAAGAAAGCATTGGAAAGTCATTTGGATTATCACCAAATGAAACACAATCGGCTGCATCGATTCCTAAACGCCCTGCAACTCTTGCCAATGTTGTTCCTTTTGAAATCCCTAGCGCCGATATTTCTAACAAAGATTCATTTGCGTTGGAATGAGTAACGGTGACTAATCCATCAAGTTCGCGAAGTGCAACTTCCAACATTTCATCGGATGTGAACTCCCAACCGCTACAGCGTGCCAACATTTTAAAGATTGGACCTTTAGCTGCATCTTCAATTTTATCAACACCAACATTATCTAGCCCAATATCCCAGCGTGGAACATAAGATTTTTCACGGTGGTAATAGTCATGGGTTTCAATAGCAAAAGAGATGGGTGGCATTGCAGCGCGCATTCTTCGCGCAACCTCAATTTGATCTTCTTTTGAAATTAACCATTCCTCTGTAACTTCGTGAGATTGCAAGTCATACAACATTGCGCCGTTGCCACAAATTGCACCGCCAAAACCAAATGCATCACGTATTTCATTCATCCAGCGCGGAGGGCGCCCGGTAACAAAGTAGATATGAATTCCAAGTGAGTGAGCCTTGGTGAAAGCATCGATTGTGCGTTGAGTAATTGTTCCATCGTGATGAACAATCGTTCCATCTAGATCAGTTGCAATTAATTTGGGGCGCTTACTCACACCAACTCAAATCGCTCTTTGCCAAGAAATGGTTGTAGCGCCTTAGGAACATTAACTGTTCCATCTGCATTTTGATGGTTCTCTAAAATCGCAACAATCATGCGGGGAATCGCAACTAATGTTCCATTAAGTGTTGCAACCGCTTTTGTGCCATCGGCATCCTTATAACGGATATTTAGACGGCGGGCTTGAAACTCTGTGCAGTTAGATGTGCTTGTAACTTCTCGATAGGCATTTTGTGTAGGGACCCAGGCTTCGCAATCAAATTTGCGGTTAGCACTTGATCCAAGATCGCCAGAAGCAACATCGATAACCCGATAAGGGATTTCCATTGCATTAAGGAAGTCTTTCTCCCACTGCAAGATTCGAGCATGTTCTTCTTTAGCTTGATCTGGGTGGCAAAATGAAAACATTTCAACTTTATCAAATTGATGTACACGGATAATTCCACGAGTGTCTTTGCCATATGTTCCGGCCTCACGTCGAAAACATGATGAATAACCGGCATAACGCATAGGAAGTTTATCTCCTGGCAATATTTCATCCATGTGCATTGCAGCTAGTGGAACTTCAGATGTGCCAACTAAATAGACGTCATCTTTTTCAATTCGATAAACGTTTTCAGCGGCTTGACCGAGAAAGCCTGTGCCTTCCATCGCTGCAGGATTAACTAATACAGGCGGAATAACTGGAACAAATCCAGCTTTTACTGCAGATGAGATCGCATAGTTAACTAACGCGAACTCTAGAAGTGCGCCCGACCCAGTTAAATAATATGAACGTGAGCCAGCAACTTTTGCTCCGCGTTCAGTGTCAATTGCACCCAATAATTTCCCTAGTTCTACATGGTCTTTAGGTTCGAAATCAAATGTGCGCGGAGTTCCAACATGTTCGAGGACAACAAAATCTGCTTCACCACCTATTGGTGCATCTGGGTCAAGAACATTTGAAAGCTGCATAACTAATTGTTTTGTGTGCTCTTCAGCTTCTGCACGCTTTGAATCCGCCTCTTTAACTTTATTTGCTAACTCTTTAGCATTTTCAAGCAGCGCAGTCTTTTCATCACCTTTTGAAGCGGCAACAGATTTAGACAAAATGTTTTGCTCACCGCGTAGTTTTTCAAACTTTTCTATCGCTTCTCTACGAATTTCATCAGAAGCTACGATTTGATCAACAATGCTTGCATCTTCGCCACGGCCTGTTTGTGACGCTCTAACTAACTCTGAGTTTTCACGGATAAATTTAATGTCGATCATTTGCCGGCCTTTTCTCGCGGATATGAACCAAGGAAGCGAATATCTTGGCAGATAGCTCGCAAGGCTTCGATTGTCTCCTTAACTGGAGCATCGTTGACGTGGCCTTCTGCATCGATAATGAAATGGTAGTGACCCAGTTCTAGACCGGTCGGACGTGATTGAATAAAAGTTAAGTTAACGTCGCGCTTGGCAAACTCGCTCAAAATGTCAAGGAGTGCACCTGCGTGATCGATACCAATAAAAACAGCCAATGATGTGCGGTCAAAACCTGTGGCTTTAGGAGATGTTGTTGGTTTAGAAACCAATACGAAACGAGTGACCGCTCCAATGATGTCGCCAATGTTGTCGGCAATAACAGTTAATCCATAATGGGCTGCGGCAACTGGTGCGGCAATCGCTGCATCGAATTCGCCTCGGCCTATAGCTTCAGCTGCTGCTGCCGTTGATGCTGTCGCGATTAACTCTGCATCTGGATAATTCTTTGCAATATATGCACGGCATTGAGCCTCTGCATGTGGGTGTGTTGCAATGCGTCGAATCTCAACGGTGTCGCGCTTTGTCATTAATGCAAAAGAGACAGGAAGTGTTACTTCGCCAACGATAGAAAGTGGTGAACCGGTTGCTAACTCATCGAGTGTGCGTGCAACAACACCTTCAACAGAGTTTTCAATTGGAACCAGGGCGAAGTGCGCCTTGCCCACGCGGACGGCATCAAGTGCGGCAGTCACATTTGCATATGGAATCAGTGAATCATTGGAAGAAGTGATCTTCTTAAGAGCAGCTTCGGTGAATGTTCCTTTTGGACCTAAATACGCATATGTGCTCACTTACTAATGATACCCGAGCACCTTGCGCGCATATGACGGATTATTTGTAATTAGGACCTCAACTCCGCTTTCTAGGCAGAATCGCATATCGTCACCATCATCTACGGTCCACACATATAAAGGCTTGCTCTGATGGCTCAACTCTGGGTTTGAGCGTAGATACTCGACGCTTGGACCAAGAACTGCAGCGGATGAATATCGGCGCATCAAAAAATTGAATTTATCTTCTAGAAGGGCAACGGTTTTTTGTGCCGGTTTAATCTTTCGGATATTTTCAATAGCTAACCAAGAAAAAGACATAAGAACAATGTCGGCTAATCCTTCTTCTTGATCAAGGAGCTCTAAAACTTTCTTTTCTACCGCACTTGCCTGTGGAACTGGATGTTTAGTTTCAATTGCAAGTTCCATCGAATTCTCTTTAGCTAGTTCTAATAAATCTTCCAGCAAAATTGCTTGAGGGTAATGTTGTTTAATCTCTGGATATGTCATTTCTGCGATACGTCCTGCATACCCTGCGGTGCGCTTCATATCTGCGTCGTGCCATAACAGCATTTGATTATCTTTTGTGAGGCGAACATCGCACTCCATGCCATCGGCGCCCTGATCAACTGCGGCTTTATAGGCATCCATTGTCATCTCTGGGAAATCGATGGAGGCTCCGCGATGGGCGTAGATTTTCATGATTAAAGATTAACAGGGGTTAGGCTTATGCCTATGAGCGCGATTTATTTCCAGAGCGAAGCGCGATCGGCTGACGGTTTACACCGAAGCGGAAATGAAGATTCAGCCTTTGTATCCGGGCGCCTTATTGCTGTCGCCGATGGAATGGGTGGTCATGCCGGTGGTGAAGTCGCATCTCGAATCGCAATTCAAACTCTTCAAAGACTAAGTCCTGTTTTAACCAATTCAGAGATTGACGCTGATTCTATTGAGGACTTACTTCTTAACTCACTTTTTACAATTGATGTTGAGATTGGCGAATACGTTGATGAAGCAATTGAGTTGCGTGGAATGGGAACAACATTGACGGCTCTTTTAGTGGTTGAAAACAATGTTGCTCTATTACATGTTGGAGATTCCCGATGTTATCGATTGCGTGGAAATAATTTGGAGCAGCTAAGCAATGACCATACTGTCATTCAAGAACTGCTTGACCAGGGTGCTATTTCACAATCAGAGGTTGCTGATCACCCACAACGTTCAGTTTTAACTCAAGCACTTATGGGCCACGGAACAGTTGTGCCTGTGTTGCAGATGTATGAAGCTAAAGAAAATGATCGCTTTCTTCTTTGTAGTGACGGTCTATCAAGTGTTTTGACTGAAAAAGAGATCAAAATGCTTTTGAAAAAATCAGATAAGGCTGATGCATTGAAAGCTTTGATTGATGCTACATATATCAACGATGCACCTGATAACGTCACCATTATTATCGCTGACATAACTAGCGATGAAATTACAACCAATCAACTTTTAGGGGCGGCGCAATGATTAATTCGCTCTTGGGTGGTCGCTACAAACTAGGTGAAATGATTGGGACTGGCGGCATGGCCGATGTTTACATCGCCGATGACACCCGTCTTGCCCGTCAGGTTGCAGTTAAGGTCTTGCGAAGTGATTTAGCACGAGACCCATCCTTTGTCGCCCGATTTAGAAAAGAAGCCCTTGCTGCTGCGGGTTTAAACCATCCAGGAATTGTTGCTGTTTATGACTCGGGTGAAGAACCTGCGCCATACATAGTGATGGAACTGGTTTCCGGTCACACTTTGCGCGATTTAATCCATAGCGGGGAACGTGTTCCACTCAAACGCGCACTCGAAATCGGCGAAGGTATTTTGGCTGCACTGGAGTATTCGCATGAGCGCGGAATTGTTCACCGAGATATCAAGCCTGCCAACATCATGATTACTGATCAAGGTGATGTAAAGGTGATGGATTTTGGAATTGCCCGAGCTTTAGCTGATCTTGGTGCAACTTTAACTAGCACGTGGAACATTGTTGGCACTGCTCAATACTTATCACCAGAACAAGCTTTGGGTGAAGTTGCAGACTTGCGGAGCGATATTTATTCCACTGGTTGCTTGTTGTATGAAGTTTTGACAGGAAAACCTCCTTTTACTGGTGATACACCGGTATCGATCGCATACCAACATGTTTCCGGTGTTTTAGTTGCGCCCAGCGTGATTCAACCCGATCTACCTGAAGGCGTTGATGTCATTCTTGCCGTGGCCTTAGCTAAGAAACCAGAAGAGCGTTACCAATCAGCAGGATTGATGCTCGATGATCTATTTAAAGTTGGAACTGGCCAAGCGTTAACTACAACAATTCCCAAAGTTAAAATTTCTCGTAGAAAAATCTTAATATCTGCGTTAAGTGCGGTTTTAGTTGTTGGTGTTATCGGTGGTGGTCTATTTATTTCTCGACCTGTTGCGAATGTAAATAACTTGCCACAAATCCCAAATGTTGTGGGCTTAACTCAAGCCGATGCCACAGCAATGCTTAAGGATTATGTAGTCACTATTCAACGCGCACATGATGCACGGATTCCACTAGATCGTGTTGCCAGCCAAATTCCACTTGCAACAACACGAGCGCAAAAAGGCTCGGGGGTTGTTTTAACAATCTCTGATGGTCCAGGTGATGCCATTATCCCCGCGGATTTAGTGGGTATGTCCTTAATTGATGCACGAGCAGCATTGTCTGCAGTGGGTTTAGTTGTATCACGCACCGAAGCCATGCCTTCAGATGAAGCTCTTGGGACTGTTTTGAAGGTAACCCCAGATCCTGGCTCAACAATTACTGCTGGCAGTGGAGTTGTTTTGCAAATCGCAAGCGGACAAGTTGAAGTTCCATTACTCATTGGTGTCGATGCAATTCAAGCTAAAACAATTTTAGTTCAGGCAGGATTTTTAGTTAATGAAATCGATGCTTATGATGCTAATCAACCAGTTGGAATTGTGATTCGCCAAGCACCTGATGCTGGTACAACACAGACAATTGGTAAATCTGTAACTATTACAATTAATAAAGCGCCTTAAGAACGAACTCCCACAACAGGCGATAAGCCAACAGCTTTATTTTTTGCATCTTTGTCTCCGCATATTGTTAGCCAGTTGGCTAACATCTGATGCCCATGTTCAGTTAGCACTGACTCTGGATGAAACTGAACACCTTCGATTGGTAATGTGCGGTGACGCATTGACATTACGATTCCAGATTCGGTTGTTCCGGTAATTTCTAAATCGGCTCCAACAGTGTCGCGTTCTACGCAAAGTGAGTGATAACGCGTTGCAGTAAAAGGTGATGGTAAATCCGATAACACGCCTTGTTGTTGATGATGCACCAACGATGTTTTTCCATGAAGCAGTTCTGGTGCCCGTGAAACTGTCGCACCGAAAGCCACACCGATTGCTTGGTGGCCTAAACAGACTCCAAAGAGTGGAATCTGTTTCTCGGCGCAAAATTTAATCATTGCAATGCTGACTCCAGCCTTTTCAGGAATTCCCGGTCCCGGTGAAATAAGTACACCGTCGTAGTTAGCTGCTTCCTCGGCAGTCACTGCATCGTTTCGAACTACTGTGCATTCGGCGCCTAACTGCTGCAAGTACTGCACCAAGTTAAAGACAAAGGAGTCATAGTTATCGACGACAAGGATTTTGGTGGTCATAGGAGCATTCTGACTCATGGTGTATCTTTCGCGTATGCCTAAATCAAAGCTCCGCAAGAAAGTCGTTGAACAGCGCGCTCATAAGCAGGAAGTCGTAGTCGAGACTCCTCATGCGCCACTGGAGAGCCCAAAGTGGCTTGCTCCAACGATGGTTGCGGGCTTCTTAATCGGCCTTTTCTGGATTGTGACCTTTTATGTCACGCAAACTAAGTACCCGGTTCCAGGGATCGGTGCTTGGAACATGATTATCGGCTTTGGCTTTATCGGCGTCGGTTTTTCACTCGCTACTCGCTGGCGCTAAACAGCTTCTTAATTACACCGTTGTAACTCTCTCCACATTGTGGGTAAACCCTGTGGATAACTTTTTATCGCTTATTCAGGATTAGCTGAGCTGAAATAAGCCCGCCAATTAATCCACCAAGGTGGGCTTTCCAATCAACACCGCCCAAGATAAATCCAATTGCAAAGTTAATTCCAATAATCACATAGATCGAACGTGTATCTGCGCCGATTCTTTTTCCAACAATTGCTAGCGCTCCAAATAAACCAAAGATTGCTCCTGATGCGCCAACTGAATAACTTGAAGGTGAAGCAAAGTAAGCCGAAGTTAGTGAGCCGGTTAGTAATGAAAAGAAAAAGATAATTAACATCTTGTTCTTTCCAAATGCTTCTTCTAGTGGATTTCCTAACACCATTAATGCATACATATTAAAACCTAAATGCATTAGTCCGGCATGTACAAGAGCGACAGTAAATAATCTGTACCACTCATTAGTTGCTTTTAAATAATCAAAATTTGGTAGAACTAAATGTACTTCGATTGTTGGCACAATCATCTGCAGCAGATAAGCACCGCAGATTAATGCGATTAAGGAATAAGTTGCAGAGCGTTTAAGCAACGGTAACGTTAAAGATTGTTATTGGAGTTGCCGGCTTATCTTGTGCACCAGTCTTTGCTTTAGCTATCGCCTCTACTACTGCCTGGCTAGCGGAATCCTTTACTTCGCCAAAGATCGAGTGCTTGCGATTTAGCCAAGTGGTTGGCGCCACGGTAATAAAGAACTGTGAACCATTTGTACCTGGGCCTGAGTTTGCCATTGCCAAGATGTAAGGACGATCAAAAACTAACTCTCCGTGAAATTCATCTGCGAATCGGTAACCAGGTCCGCCAGTGCCTTGACCAAGTGGGTCTCCACCTTGAATCATGAAACCGTCGATGACGCGGTGAAATATTGTTCCGTCATAAAGATTTGCGTTTGTCTTATTTCCAGTGCGTGGATCGGTCCACTCTTTTTCACCAGTTGCTAACTCAACAAAGTTTGCAACTGTCTTTGGTGCATGATTAGGAAATAGCTCGATGACGATGTCACCGAGTGATGTGTGAAGGGTCGCTGTATTTGTCATAACGTGGAGACCAGGGGAATCGAACCCCTAACCCCCGCCTTGCAAAGGCGGTG
>CAIJYZ010000126.1 GCA_903825015.1 uncultured Actinomycetes bacterium | reverse complement strand
CCAATTGTCCGGTGTTGTGTAGATCCACCAGCTCCAAAAGTTACCGAGATGAAATCAGGGGCGTGCTTTTCAAGTGAGTGAACGGCATCCCAAAGCCGCTCCTCGCCCTCTTGATCTTTGGGCGGGAAGAACTCAAATGAATACGAAGTGCGGACTACCACTGAGTGAGGGTACCGTTACGGCGTGGGAACAGAGACCAAGTCAGAGTTGCAAGAGATTCGCGATTGCGTTGAGATTGAACTTGCTCAATTTATGCGCGAACAGTGCGACTATTTAGCTCAAATTTCCATAGAACTAGAACCCGTTTCGCAAGCTCTCACATCTTTTCTGCTAGATAGCGGAAAGCGCTTACGTCCTCTTTTTGCATATGCCGGCATTATCAGTGCAGGTGGAGCGCTTAATCCTGCAACTACTAAGGCAATCTCTTCGTTAGAACTTTTACAGGCGTGCGCGCTTATTCACGATGATTTAATGGATGGCTCCGATACAAGACGTGGAAAACCATCCATTCACCGCCACTTTGAAACCATTCACGTTCAAGATGAATTAGAGGGATTTGCTCCAGCATATGGATTGGCATCGGCCGTTCTACTTGGAGATTTAGCTTTAGTTTGGTCAAATCAACTACTAAATACCTCAGGAATTACCGCACAAGAATTACAACGAGTGCTTCCTGTTTTTGATGAGATGCGCGTTGAATTAATGGCTGGACAATTTTTAGATATCCATGAACAAACGCAGAAGAACACAGACCTTGCTCGTTCAATGAAGATTGCCCGTTATAAATCAGGCAAATACACAATTGAGCGCCCGCTACATATGGGTGCGATGCTTTCTGGAAAATCAACCCCCGAACTCACTGTTGCTCTCTCCGAATATGGGCTACCTCTTGGTGAAGCTTTCCAATTTCGCGATGATTTGCTTGGTGTCTTTGGAGATCCATCAGTTACTGGCAAGCCTGCAGGTGATGATTTACGCGAAGGTAAACGGACTGCGCTTATCGCAATGACTGATGCTCGCTGTAGTGAAGTAATGCGCGAAGAAAGTCGGAAATACTTTGGCAAAGTTGATCTCGACGACAAAGGTGTTGCAATCTTGCAAGAAATGATTGAATCCTCGGGAGCAAAGGCAGAACTTGAAAAAATGATTGAAAACTTAACTCAGCGCGCAGTCCAGGCAATTGATAGTCCCGCAATTGCTGACAATGCGAGAAACACCTTGACCGAGCTGGCATTAATTGCAACAAAGCGGAGTATGTAAGTGGCAGCTCGCGTTAAAGGACCAACTGATCACATTGTCATTGTTGGCGCAGGTTTAGCTGGCTTAAGTGCGGCGCTTCGCCTAGCAGGTGCCGGTCGCAAAGTTACTGTCTTAGAACGCGAAAGCGTTCCAGGTGGACGAAATGGCCTACTTAATAAAGACGGCTACTCATTTGATACCGGACCAACAGTTTTAACAATGCCCTCTCTTATTAATGATGCATTTAACTGCGTTGGTGAGGATATGAAGGATTGGCTTGAGCTCACTCCACTAACGCCCTTGTATCGAGCTTTTTATGCCGATGGTTCACAACTTGATGTCCATTCAAATACTGAAGAAATGGAAGCTGAAATTGCTAAGCACATCAGCAGCAGTGAAGCAGCCGGATATCGTAAGTATGTAGATTTTGTTACGAAGTTATATAAGTATGAAATGAATGATTTTATTGATAGAAATATCGATAGTCCGCTGAATTTAATGACCCCTAATCTTGCCCGTTTAATCGCCCTTGGTGGTTTCCGCAAACTTTCTCCAAAAGTCAATCAATTCATGAAAGATCCCCGTCTTCAAAAGGTTTATTCATTCCAAGCCATGTATGCCGGAGTTAGTCCCCAGCAAGCCTTAGCAATTTATGCCGTTATTGCTTACATGGATTCGGTTAATGGTGTCTTTTTTCCAAAGGGTGGGATGCATGCAGTACCTCGCGCGTTAGCTGCAGCTGCCGAAAAGCATGGGGTCGTTTTCAAATACAACACCACCGTAACAAAGGTTGAAGTAAGTAATGGCCGAGCAAAGGCGGTTATTACCGAAAGCGGTGAACGTTACGAGTGTGATGCAGTTATTTTGAACCCTGACCTTCCGGTTGCATATCGAGATCTACTTGGAAAGACTCCTGCAACGGTTAAGCGATTGAAATATTCGCCATCTTGCGTGACTTTGCTAATCGGTTCAAATAAGAAATATGACTTCGCGGCTCATCACAATATTCACTTTGGCCATTCATGGGATGGCGTTTTTGACGAACTAATTACACAAAAGAAGTTAATGAGTGATCCAAGTATTTTGGTAACTGTGCCAACGCATGATGATCCAGACCTAGCTCCTCCAGGAAAACATTCTTATTATGTGTTATTTCCAACCCCCAACCTTGATAGTGATATCGATTGGCACAAACAGGCCGGGCCTTATCGTGATCAAATGATTAAGACCGTTGAAGAACGTGGATATGAAGGCTTTGGCGATTCGATCGAAACCGAAGTAGTCACCACTCCCCTTGATTGGAAAAATCAAGGAATGGAGATGGGCGCTCCTTTTGCAAGCGCACATACTTTCTTCCAAACAGGTCCGTTTAGACCCCGCAACATGGCACAGGGAATTGAAAATGTTGTTTTTGCTGGATCCGGAACTCAACCTGGTGTTGGTGTTCCGATGGTTCTGATTTCTGGACGTTTAGCAGCCGAGCGAATTGTTGGACCTGTTAAGTAGATGAATGAACTAGAAGCATCGTATGCCGAGTGTAAGAGATTAAATTCACTTCACGGTAAGACCTACTATTTAGCAACTCTTTTGCTACCAAAACCTAAACGCAAATATGTTCATGCACTCTATGGTTTCGCACGCTATGCCGATGAGATTGTCGATGATCTTGAATCAACGTTAACCGTTGAGGAGAAGGCTGATGCTTTAGGTTCGTGGGGCAATAAAATCCTAGGAGATTTGAAATCAGGCAAAAGCGATGATGCCGTTGGCCGAGCTCTCATTGATACCGTAAATACTTTCGACATTCCGCACGCTCACTTCGAAGCTTTCTTGCATTCAATGACCATGGATTTAACTGTGCAGGAATACCAAAAGTATGAGGACCTACTGGAATATGTTTATGGTTCCGCAGCTGTTATCGGCCTAGAGATGGTTCCTGTATTAGGCGCCCTTGAAGAAGGTGCCTACGAATGCGCAAAAAAGCTCGGCATCGCATTTCAATTAGCAAACTTCATTCGCGATGTAGGTGAAGATCTAGATCGCGGGCGAATTTACTTACCAATTCAAGAGTTGGCAGAACATGGTGTGACCCGCGAAATGCTTGAAGCTCGAGAATTGACTCCACAAATAGTAAGTGCCTTAAAGTTTCAAATCGCACGTGTTCGCCAACTTCAAGCAGAGGCACGACCTGGAATCGCCATGCTTGCACCATCTAGTCGTCCCTGTATTGAAGCAGCCAGTGAGCTGTACTGTGGAATCGTCGATGAGGTTGAGAAAATAAATTACGAAATCTTTAACAAGCGCGCTACGACATCCACCGCACGCAGGCTTAAAGTATTTATCACCGCTTACTTGAAACGCCTAGCCGTATCCAATTAGATAAAACCCCAAGGACAAGGGCAAAACCAAAAAGTAGATCTTCAAGTGGTGCAGATGCAATCCTTATGCCAATAATTGCATCTGGACTATACATAACGATGTTTCGCGAAGTCAGCCACCAATTTGTTAATAACTGGAACCCAACGATTATTGCGTAAGAAGTCCAAAAAACTTTGCGTTTGAGAAGCTGAGTGTTAAATAAATAGAGATCAAAAATAATTGCGATTAATACGGCCGATATAGCAAGTTGGGTATAGGACATCACTACACCCGCCAATTTTTTTTAGTTGTTCGCACTGCTTCAATAGTCATAAGCGCGGCAATTGGAACAACAATGAAAAATAAATACTCCTCAAGCGGAATACACCATGGCCCATAAATCCCAAGAATTTGATCTTTATCAAAGAGCCAATGGCCATGTGAAATGGCGTACTTATCCCAAGCAATAAAGAGAAATGCAACGGGGGCTACAGACAAACTCAGGCGTTTAATCTGCTTAAGGACTCCAACTTTGAGAACAACCTCTAACCAAAATGAGCCGACGATAGTGAAAATGATCATCGCCATATAGCCATACTTTTGCACGAGTTAACGCTACTCTAAGAACTACGGGAGCCGCTTAAGGCTGAGAGGGTTTGAAATTCAAACCGACCGATTGACCCATCCGATAATGCGGATGCGGAAAGGAAATATTGATGTCATCTATTCTTTTCACTGCTTGGGGCTACGAAGTCTCGGTCTTAGAGTTTGTTTCGGCAATTACGTCTTTCGTTGGTGTTTGGCTCGGTACCACCGGCAAAAGGATTACGTGGCCGTGGTGGGCACTTAGCAGTGCGCTATACATGGTCTTCTTCTATCAAGTTGATCTTTTTGCAAGTGCTGCTCTCCAGATAGTTTTCATAGTTGCAGCAGTTTGGGGTTGGCGTGATTGGGCACCAACAGGCGCAGTTCCTGGATATTTATCACATCGATACCGTTTGTACTGGGCCGTTGCAACTGTTGTATCTGTTTCTTTGTTAACTCCTCTCCTATCTCGAATTGGGGCTGCAGCTACATGGTCGGATGCTTTCTTGCTCATCGGCTCACTTGTTGCCCAGATTCTTATGGTCTACGAGAAAGTTGAATCATGGGTTTTATGGTTAATAGTCGATGCCGCAGGAACGATTGAATATGCCTATCTTGGTTATTGGTTCACTGCAGTTCTTTATGCACTCTTTACTTTAGTAGCCGTTGTTGGTTGGAAGCGCTGGTATGACATTAATAGCAATTGATGGACGAGCAGGTGCTGGCAAAACTACGTTAGCTGCCAGATTTCTTGAAGATCTTTCGATCAAAGAAAGCGTTGCAGTTATCCATATGGATGATTTGTATGCGGGCTGGAATGATGCTTTGGGTGCATCTCTCACTAGAACCTTAGAATCAATTGTGAATGCACATCAATCTCACTCGACATTTGAGATTCAAATCTTTAATTGGAATTCAATGCGCTTTGATTCGACTCGACTAATTGAGCCGGTTAATGTGCTAATCCTTGAAGGTGTAGGTGCCGGTCAAAAAACTGTGCGAGATGCTGGAGCCATTCTCTATTGGCTCGATATTGAACCTGATGTAGGTATAGAACGGGTTTTAAAGCGCGATGGCAACCATATTGCCGAACAGATGAAACAGTGGCAAATCGACCAAGAAATCCATTTTCTGTCAGATAAGACACGCGAAAACGCACAACACATTCAAAGTTCGTAAAGGGTAAAAGCCCTAAAATCCACCATATGTCTGATCTATCCGGTGAACTCATTGATGGGCGTTATCAATTAACCCGTCAGGTCGCTAACGGTGGAATGGCTTCCATTTACGAAGCAATCGACACTCGCCTAGATCGCAAAGTTGCAGTCAAAATAATGCATCCTCATTTGGCTCAGGACGAAGCTTTTGTGAATCGTTTTATTCGAGAAGCAAAGGCTGCTGCTGCACTTTCACATCCCAATATTGTTGCCGTGCAAGACCAGGGCTGGAATCAAAATGGTGTACCTGCTGTTTTTATTGTAATGGAGTTAATTGAGGGTTATACCTTGCGCGATTATTTAAATGAGCGCGGACGTTTTGAAATCAAAGATGCAATTAACTACCTCACCCCTATTCTTAGCGCACTATCTGCTGCTCACGATTTAGGAATTGTTCACAGAGATATAAAGCCTGAAAACATCTTGATTTCTAAAGAGGGCCGAATAAAAATCGCTGATTTTGGCCTTGCGCGCGGTGAACTCATTGGATCAACAATGACCGTTGAATCTAGCGTCATCCTTGGCTCGGTCTCCTACTTATCTCCTGAGCAGGTTCAACGCGGAGTTGCAGATTCTCGTAGCGATGTTTATGCCGTTGGAATCGTGGCCTTTGAAATGCTCATAGGCGAGAAGCCTTTCCTTGGCGATTCACCGATCCAAATTGCGTACATGCACGTTAATCAAGAGATTCCATCACTTCGAAGTAAGCGCAAAGAGATTCCGCCCGCACTTGATGAATTAATCATGAAGGCGACTAATCGTGATCCTGATCAGCGCCCACGAAACGCCGGAGAGTTTCTCAAATCCTTAGAAGCAATCCAACATGAGATTGATCCTAAAACTAACCAGATGAAATTAGAGCTTGACCTGCCCGTCGAACCAATTAAAGAGAAACCAAGGGTAAAAGCCAAGAAGGAGATTGTCGAAGAAAAAGAAGAGACTATTGATGTTAAAGAAACAACAAAAGAGATTCGAATCAAGAAGCAGAAGAGACGCAAGAGTAGTAAGCGGGTTCGGCGTAATCGTAAAGTTGCCCTCTTTCTAGCTGTAGCTCTGGGTGTAGGTGGCTGGTACACATTGGTTGGGCCAGGTTCTCGTGTAGTTGTCCCATCGGTTGTTGGAGGAACTTATGATGATGCGGTTTCAACACTTAACCCACTTGGTTTAACCACCGTTATTCTTGAAAAACGTTTTGATGAAGATATAGCAAAAGGGGCCATCATTGAATCTGATCCTCCCGGCGGAGGAAGAGTTGCTGCGGGCGGTGAAGTAAAATTAATTATCTCTAAAGGTCCAGAGCGTTACACAATTCCTTTGTTAAAAGGCTTAACGCCTGAGGCTGCACAAGCTGCGGTTGAAAAATTCCCACTTGCACTTGGAGCAAGTTCAGAAATATTTAATAAAGACATTCCTAAGGGCTTTGTGATTTCAAGCGACCCAGTCTCGGGAACACAGGTAAAACGCGATACGACAGTTTCACTTATTATTAGTAAGGGCATTGAAACCGCGGCTCTTGCATCTTATGTAGGCAAAAGTGGCGAGCAAGCTCTTAACGAACTTAGTGACTTGGGTTTTAATGTGGATTCAACGTATGCCTTTGATGAGAATGTATTATCAGGTGCGGTTATTTCACAAACTCCGAACGGAGTCGATGCTGCGCCAAAGGGTTCAAAAGTTGTATTGGTAGTTTCAAAAGGTTCGCAATATGTTTTTATTCCCAACGTCTTTTCTATCGAACAAAGTAAAGCAACTCGGGTTTTACAAGACCTTGAACTCAAAGTCGTGGTAAAGAAATTGGGAAGTAAAAAGACAAAACAAGTTACAAGTATTGTTCCTAGGGTGGGCAGTAAAGTTAAACGTGGCAGTACGGTCACAATTACCGTAGGGTAGGCCAATGCCTAAAGAGCCAAAAAAGCCACGTATTGGCGCCCACGTTCCGACTACTGGTGGAATGGCAAAGCGTTCAATCGAATACGCGCAGGAAATCGGTGCAAGTGCAATTCAAGTTTTCGCATCCAGCCCTCGCATGTGGGCAATGCCCGCGGCTAAACCCGATCTCGATGAGGCTTATAAGATCAAAGCAGCTGAGATGGATTTGGAAACCTATGTCCATGCTCCATTTCTAATTAACCTGGGTTCACCCACGGAAGCCACTTACCTCAACTCTTTAGCATCAACTAAATATTCTTTGCAGCGCGCTGCCGATATCGGTGCTCTTGGAGCCGTTATTCATACTGGATCTGCAGTTGATGTAAATCATGTAGAAAAAGCATGGAAGCAGATTCATGAAGGCATGATGCCGATTCTTAACGCGCTGCCTGATGATGCGCCATATTTATTGCTAGAACCAACAGCAGGTCAGGGTCAATCCCTTGTCAAAAAACTCGATGATCTTGAGAACTACTTAAAGGCCCTTGAATATCATCCAAAGGTTGGAATCTGTCTCGATACTTGCCACGTCTTTGCCGCTGGTCACGATATTTCTATTAAAGGTGGCATGACCGCCACAATCGATCTCTTAGTTCAAATCGCCGGTGTCGAGCGATTCCAACTGGTACATGCGAATGACTCGATGGATGTATGCGGTGCCTTAAAAGATCGACATCAAAACATCGGTGATGGGCACATCGGTATCGAACCATTTGCCGAACTATTAGCCCACCCTGCAGTAGCAAATGCGCCATTGATTCTTGAAACTCCGGGTATGGAGGAAAAACATAAGCCAGAAGTGGCATTGCTTAAAAAACTTCGCGATAAAAAATGAGCAACACTAAACATCTCTTTAGATTGAAGTTGGCGCCATGGGCCTTACTTGGTGTTTCTATGGCTTGGGGTTGGGCTTTTGTAATCATGAAAGATGCCATCCAACGCCAGAGCGTTAATAACTTTCTCTTTACTCGCTTTGTTTTTGGCGCAGTCGTGATGGTATTAATTCGTCCCAGTGTATTGAAACTCTTAAATAAGGATCTACTGCTTCGTGCTGGTACTGCTGGTATTTTTCTCGGCTTTGGTTACATTTTTCAAACCCTAGGTCTTGCCCGCACTGGTGCGGCAATAACTGGCTTTGTTACTGGTTTATATATCGTTCTCACACCTTTATTTGCATGGCTGTTTTTAAAAGAAAAGATTAATCGCTTTACCTGGATATGCATTGGCGTAGCAACAGTTGGCCTGGCTTTCCTTTCAATCCATGGCTTTTCTGTTGGTTTTGGCGAGCTCTTGGTATTTGTAAGTGCAATCTTCTATGCGCTCCACATCATCGCTTTGAGTCAATGGAGTTCAGGTCGCGATCCATATGCCATGACAGTTGTGCAGTTAGCAGTGTGTGCGTTGTTATCAGGTGTGGCTTCGATCCCTGGCGGATATTCACCACCACCTGATGCCGGTGTTTGGGGCGTAGTTATCTTTACGG
Source organism: uncultured Actinomycetes bacterium (assembly GCA_903825015.1). Classification (GTDB taxonomy): domain Bacteria; phylum Actinomycetota; class Actinomycetes; order Nanopelagicales; family Nanopelagicaceae; genus Planktophila. The sequence goes on along the minus strand of CAIJYZ010000126.1, from coordinate 762 downwards.
CAGTCTTTGCAACTGCTATCGCTTTCATAATTCAAACCTGGGCCCAAGCACATATGACATCAACAAAAGTCGCCGTAATTTTGACTATGGAAGTTGTCTTTGCTGCAATCTTTGCCATCATCTTTGGCGGTGAATCGTTGACGTTACAGAGCGCAATCGGCGGAATCCTTGTTGTCGGTGCCATGTATTTGATAGTTATTAAAGAATCAAAGTAGGCTGATATCTATGGCAATCGATCTTCGTTCAGACACAGTAACACGCCCATCTGCAGGTATGCGCGATGCAATCGCATCAGCCCCAGTTGGAGATGATGTTTACGGTGATGACCCAACAGTTAACTCACTTGAAGAACGCATTGCCGCAATGTTTGGTAAAGAAGCCGGTGTGTTTACTCCAACCGGTTCTCTTGCAAATCAATTAGCGATTCGTATGTTGGTTAACCCAGGCGAAGAGTTAATCGCTGAAACAAATTCACATATTGTTCGAGCTGAACTCGGTGCTGCGGCTGTATTTAGCGGGATCACAACTCGCACCTGGCCAGCAGCCTATGGATTACTCAAAGCCGCTGATGCCTTAGAGATTGCCCGCCCAAACTCAGGACCTTACTTAGTTTCAACTACGGCAATTGCTGTTGAGAATACGCACAATTTTGGTGGCGGCACAGTTCAGCCAATCAGCGAGATCATTGCGCTTCGTAAAGGTGCCGATGAGATGGGATTGGCTCTACATCTAGATGGTGCCCGTATCTGGAACGCCCACATT
>CAIJYZ010000125.1 GCA_903825015.1 uncultured Actinomycetes bacterium | reverse complement strand
TCTGGAATTGATGGCGCGCGATGTTTTCCTGCGCGTGCTAAATCCTTTAGAACTTCCCAAGCACGATCTTCAATACTTGGTGTTAACTGTTCAATGGGCATGCGAGAAAGTGGAGGGTTTTGAAAAGAGCTCAAAAGTTCTTTAGATGACCGTGCGGAGTATCCAACTTCTAATCGAGTAATTGATGACAAATGAACGAGGCCGGCACTTATGCGACTGGCCCACACTGCAGCATCGGGTGAATCCCCTAACCTAACCAACGCAGATTTATCAACGAGCCAAGCCTCTACCGCCATGCTCCATCCATAATTTCTTGATCAGCTAGGTCTGGTAGCAAATTAACAAGGTTTTTTAGGTGGGCCTCGGTTACAGATTCATTGGACTCTGAAAGAACTTTGGTCAAAGTCCGGCGTATATATTCAACGCGTGAAATTCCAAGAACCATCGCCTTTTTATCTAACTCTGTCAGGAGCTCGGGATTTATATCTCGAATCAATAAATCTGCCATGAATCCTCCTAAGTGATATCAAATGATATCACTTTAACTGGGAGGAAAGCCCTGTTGATAAAAATCCTTAAGGTCTTTGACACAGATGTCAAAGTGATGTCATAATGACATCATGAAGACGTCAAAGTTTATAGATCTACTCTCTGGGGATATAAAAGCCCTTGGAAAACTAGGTGGTCCTGAGCTTGAAACCGCTGTTTCACGCTTAATTCCAACCCTTGCCCCAGTTCTGCGCACTCGCCTTTTGGAGGCTTTGGCTGAAATCGCCGATGAGCTCAAGGAGCAAATCCCAGGGGCTCATTTAGAAGCTCGAGTGCAAGGCGAGGATATTGAACTCGTCTATATCGAAGATGGCACCGTCATTCGTGAGAACCCTTCTGACCTTAATGCGCGAATAACTTTGAGGCTTCCAGAGGATTTGAAATCACGAATTGAAAGCGCTGCAACAAAAGAGGGAATCTCTTTGAACTCATGGCTTTTGAAAACTAGCGATCGAAACAGTTTCTCAGTATCAATCGGAAAACGACAACTAAAAGGAAAGGGGAAGAGCTAATGAAACTCAATCAATCACTTCATGTTGCTAGGGAAGAGAGCTTTGAAATTGAGCGACCTGAGGTCTGCGTGATAAGTATTTCAAGTCCGATAACTATCGTCGAGTCACAGGACGGAAAGTGTCACGTCAAGATCCATGCTGCTTCAAAAAAAGCATTGAAGTCAGCTGAGTTGGTAGAAATTGTCCAGGTCGACCGTAAATTGACAATTCGTATCGACAAGAAGAGTTGGAGCATAAACACCTCTTTGCCTTTAGATAATAAGGACCAAAACTTTTGGGGTTTCAATTTTGGGGGCTTACGCGGCCTCTCAGTCGAAATTGCCCTACCCACTAGCGCCACCTTAAAGATTAAGACTGTGGCGGGAGACCTTGAAGTTAATCAAAGCGTTTCAGAGATTGAAATTGGCTCCGTATCAGGTGGTGTAACAATCGGCCAAAATCCAAGCGAGAGCTGTTCTATTAAAACTGTTTCGGGTGCTATCGCGACTCATACTTATTCTGCATGTGATTACATTTTAAAAAGTGTAAGTGGAGATATCAAGGTTTACGTAGCACCAGATCTAAATGTCGAAGTAGATGGTAACTCAATCAGTGGAGATTTGAATTCAGAGATACCTCTTGATGAAAACGGAGATACTCCGTCAGGTGGTAATAAGTTAGTAAAAATTACAGCATCCACAATAAGTGGCGATATCGATCTGGTTAGAAATTGAGAAAGAGATGAAAAATATGGAACACGATGCCCAACACGGTTGTTTGCACAAGAAGATTGCTAAGAAAACAAAGCCTGAGCTAGCAAAAGAGGGAAGATCTAACCCTCAGTATTTATACGGCCTCGGGCGGCTCATTTAAGAAGAAAAGCCCCCGGTGTGAAAGGCACCGAGAGCTTAACTTGTGCGCGAGAAGGGATTCGAACCCCCAACCTTCTGATCCGTAGTCAGATGCTCTATCCGTTGAGCTACTCGCGCTTATTTAGTTTTGTACAGCCTGCGCATCTTACCTTCTTTTCATTGAGCGCCAAAATGCGGGCAAATACCCTTAAATAAAGCACAAAAGGCGCCGGAATTAACCGACGCCTTTTGTGATTACTTCTCTTCTTAGTTGACCTTCTTCACGCGTCCATCAAGAGCGGGAACTTGGGTCACCTTTCCTGCTGCCATGTCGGCCTTTAGTGCATCTACAAATACATCAAGTAGTGCGCCATAAACCTTTGCCTTTGCAGGTGAGAACACATCAACATAACCATCGCCACCGTAAATGATGTAATCGAGAGTTGTGAGTGTGTATTCAGTGCTGTCCTTTTCAATCGCTTTACCAGCGGTGTCAGTAACAGTAACGATGCGTTGACCAATTGGCTTTGAAGAATCAAAAGTGAACTTCAATCCAGATACTTGTGGGAAACGTCCATCTGCTGGGTAGTTTCCACCGACACCGTTTTCAAGTGCTTTCCAAAGATTTGCACCTGTTACGACAGTTGTTGCAACCTGATTACCGAATGGATACACAGTGAGTGCATCGCCAAGAGTTACATCAAGGGCTCCAGTACCTGTGCGAACAAGTGCTGTGTTTGCTGGAATGTAAGTCTTTGCAGGGAATGTATCGCGGATTCCACCACCATTAGAAAGTGCAAAGTCTGTCTTGTACTTAGCACGAAGTAAATCTGCGATGTAGTCACCCATTGGGTTTTCACCTGAACGCTCAACTGCTGGTGATCCACCACGTGGGAACAAACCAGAAACTGAACCGATTTTTACATCAAGCTTTGCAGTTAGTTGATCCTTGTACTTCTTAACTAATGCCGCACCTGCTGCATCTGCAGTAGTTACAGTGCTTACGACACCAGTATTAATTGTTGGTGTTGCAGCTTTTAGTACATGTTGCAATGAAGAACCAACAACTTTGCCATTACGTACACAGATTTGTGAACGTGTGTACTCAACACCAGCATTTCGAACTTCACCAAGCAAGATAGGTGCTTGTACTCGGCCGGCTGCTGGAATCAAAGTTGAAAATGTCTGGTGGCTGTGTCCACCGTAGATAACATTTGCACCCTTGATGCTTGCCGCAAGGTTGTTGTACAAACCTTTGGCAACACCATCTGAGTTTTCAGTCCATCCCTGGTGCATCAAAACAACGATTATCTCTGCCCCGGCTTCCTTTGCCGCGACAATCGCTTTGTTTACGCCAACAACGCCTGGATCGATTTGGATTGTCTTCTTGGCTCCGGATGCATCTTTGTAGTCAAGGTTTCCAGGAAATACCTGCTCGATTGTCTCTGGAGTATTCATTCCAACTACTCCAACTTTGAATCCGCCACGATCGATGATTGTGTAAGCCTTTGCAGCCTTATCGCCTGACTTAAGTACGGCTAGTGATTCATCTCCATAGTTTGAAACCACCCACTGGAAATCAGATGCACCGATAACTTTTTGAACGTGAGCTAATGAACGGTCGTGTTCGTGGTTACCAAATGTAGAAGCATCAACCTTCATTAAGTTCATTGATTCAATTGTTGGCATCTCTTCAAACTCTGTAGAGATTGGAGGTGCTGCGCCGATGTTGTCACCTGATGACAATGTGATTGTTGCCGCAGTAGCCTTACGATCAGCAGCAAAGTTGCTAACTAAAAGTGGAGTGCCAAATGAAGATCCAGTTTCTATTGCACCGTGCAAATCGCTGTACTGCAAGATTTGTAAAACTCGGTTACTTGATGATGCAACTTTTGTTAATTGATCAGCAGTAAATGACTGCTTTGAAACTCCTGGCTTTGAAAACCCATAAGCATTTACTGCTTGTACAAATGGAGTTCCAGCTGGTTGACCAACTGCGACTGGCATTGTTACAACTGAACTATATGTTGCAGGAACAAAGATTGGGCAAGAGCCCGCACCAGCAGAGACCACATAGCCAGTGATTTCTGGAGTTACATCACTCGCAGGCGTCCATTTAACAACGACACCGCGGGCACCAATATAAGAGGTGACATTTGTTGGAGCACCTGGCAACGAATAGATCGCGGCTTGTGCAGTAGGAATTAGTAGGGAAACTAATAAGGCGATGGCTGTGGTGAATGCACCAAAGCCGGCTATTTTTCGTGATGAGAAGGTTTGTTTCATGTAAATATTTAAGCACTTCTAGATTCCACTTCAATGTTCTTTAGGTAACATGGCGGTGACTAGGGGGTTACCGCAGAGTGAAGAAGATTACATTCCTGCTAACTTCAAGAATTCTTCACGTTTAATACTCTTTCGGCGGGGTTTACCTAAAGGTTCACCCGCAGCAACTTCGGCCTCGTTGATTTTCTGCCATGCGATTTGATCAATAACTGCCTGGTTTGTTAGTAACTCTGAAATATCACCCGCGGCTTTAGGTGCCTTTAAATCACTCACTAAGAGTTCAACAACAGCTGCGGCATCTGATTTATTAGTACCAATTACACCTGATGGGCCACGCTTTGCCCAGCCAACTACATATAAATTTTCATTAACACGGCCTTCAGAATTTACTACTTTTCCATTTTCATATGGGACTCCGTTAATACCTTCGGCTTGGTAACCAATGGCAGTCACAACTAAACCGCATTTAATAGTGACATCACCTTTTGGTGTTGAGTAAACAATGCCTTCAACGCAATCTGTGCCCAGTATTTCTATTGGGGTGTGCTGGAAAAGGAAGTGCATTGTTCGCTCGTGTTCGCTCTTTTGAGAATCGGCGATTAAAAGCATCGCATCGAGATTACTTTTCACATCTTTTTCAGGAGCATCGCCAGCGCGCACAATTGC
>CAIJYZ010000124.1 GCA_903825015.1 uncultured Actinomycetes bacterium | reverse complement strand
CTGTTGCTTGCGATTGAACTCCGGCACCAGATTCGATAACAACATCAAATCCAAGTCGAGTTAGTTTGTTAATGACATCGGGAACAAGCGCCACGCGCTTTTCACCATCTTTAATTTCTTTCGGGACGACTACACGCATGAATCAAATGCTAGTGGTTTGCGCCTTTCAAGTCACCCTTCGTAAGGTGAAATAGCAGCGATTGAATCGTTGTACGACGATGATATGCCTCACGCCAAATTACAGAACGTGGACCATCAATCACTGATGCTTCAACTTCTTCACCTCTGTGAGCAGGTAAACAGTGCATGAATATTGAATCACTATTTGTTAATGAGATTAAATTCTCAGTTACTGCATAAGGTGCGAGTGCTAGCACTTTCTCTGCACGATCACTTTCAGAATCACCCATAGACATCCATACGTCGGTGTATAAGACCGATGCGTCTTTTGATGCAACTTCTGGATCATGAATTACTTCAACTGTTCCGCCACTTTTTGCCGCAATTTTTTTTGCTGTTTCTACTACTTCTGCATTTGGTGCCCATTTACCCGACGGGGTTGCTGCGACAACGTGCGCACCCATAATTGCACCCATGATTAACCATGCATGAGACATGTTGTTTCCATCGCCTAAGTAAACAAATTTGCGGCCAGAAATATCTTTTCCAAAGTTTTCACGAATTGTTAACCAGTCAGCAAGTAACTGTGTTGGATGATCTTCATCAGTTAAGGCATTGATAACTGGAATACTTGCGTTTGCTCCGAGTTCATTCACATCAGCTTGAGCAAAAGTTCTAATAATCAATGCGCTGCAGTAGCCACTGATTATTTTCGCAGTATCGGCAATTGTTTCGCCACGGCCAAGTTGTAATTCGTCGCCACGAATAAATATGGGAGTCCCACCTAGATGGGCAACGGCGGTTTCAGATGAAAGGCGAGTACGAGTGGAAGGCTTAGTCATGTAAATGGCGACAGATTTATTTGCCAGTGCGCTCTTGGAACGAAGCGGATCTTCGGCAAATGCAGCAGAAGTTTCAAGCAAAAGCTCTACGTCATCGCGGCTCAGATCTTGTGTGCGCAGTAAGTCCTTCATTTGCCAACTCTACTAGGTAGTTTTGCCTTCACCAAAGGTATTCTTATCTACCTTATGGGCCTCTTTGGAAAGCGTGGAATTGAGACGGAGTCAGATACCGATCTCTTAACTAGACCCGACCTGCAAGAAGATGATGGTGGGCACGACCGTTTCTCACACTATGTTAAGAAAGAGAAAATTACTGAGTCCGCTGTAACAGGAAAAGCGGTTCGTGCGTTGTGCGGCAAGAAATGGATTCCTTCGCGCGACCCTGAGAAATATCCAATCTGTCCAACTTGTAAAGAGATTTACGCAGGGTTAAAACCCGAGCCTGAAGATAAGTAATCATGAGGCGAAGTTCTTGCATCGTACTTGCATGTGTCTTATTAACAGCTTTCATTACAAACGCATCGGCGATCGATAATCAGCCTCGCAAATTAGTAAGTGGATGGATTCCTTATTACTCGGTTAAAACCGTGATGCCTTTTATAAAGAAATTGCCAACCTTGCCGACCCCGGCACCTGGTGCACCTGTTACTTGTGATGACAGCGAATATGCACCAACTGATATCTCTGCGCTTAACGCTTCATATCTTTTTACTAATAAAGATTTAATGAAAGAAGTAATGCCATTCTGGTACACGCTTAAGAGTCCAACTTTGCTTCGAAATGATTACACAACGGCAAACCCATCATGGCCCATGGCCGATACTTTATGTTTAATGAAAAAAACTGGATTACAGATTATCCCGACAATAACTGATGGCACGGATAAATTAGTACTTTCAGGTTACTTGGCAAAGGCTGATGTTCGAACAACTATTGTTAATTCGATCGTAGATCTGGTTAGTAAGAATTCTTTTGATGGAATTGATTTAGATTTTGAAGGCTTTGCTTTTGTTGATTCAAATACTACGTGGACAAAGACGGCTCCAAACTGGGTTCTCTTTGTTAAAGAGTTAAGTACAGCACTTCATGCAAAGCAAAAACTTTTATCAGTCTCGGTACCATATTCATTTAATCCGATTGAAACGCAAAAGGGATATTACGTTTATTCGTGGGCAGCAATCGCTTCAAGTATTGATCGATTAAGAATCATGACCTACGACTACTCTGTGGCTAAACCAGGACCAATAGGCCCTATCTCTTGGACCGAAAAAACTTTAAAGTACGCAGTTTCTATTATGCCTGCCTCAAAAGTATTTATTGGACTGCCTGGATATGGTCGAGATTGGATAACTTCGGTTACGGGAACGTGTCCAGTATCTGCACCACCAGGATTAACAGCCGGTGCCAAAGCGGCTACTTTTAAAATGAATTACGCAACAACTAAGGCGGGAATCGATCAAGCGACACCTGTCTTTGATGAAAAGAGTAGTGAGGCAACATATTCTTACACACAGAGCTTTAATGGATTAACTGCTAAAGGTGCAGCAACTACATGCTCAGTGGCACGGACTGTTTGGTATCAAAATGAGCGCAGCTACCTAGAGCGCATGAACCTTGTCGCAAAGTATCGATTGGGCGGCGCGGCATTATGGACTTTAGGTATGGAAGATCCTGCGGCTACTACAGCGATGAGAAGTGTTGCACTAGCTATTGCACCTGACACAGTATTGAGTTCACTGACTCTCGCAGATGTAACTAATAAGAGTGTTTACTTTGGTGGAATCTTTACTCTCAATGGCGTCATCACTTTGAAAGATAAATCTCCAATTGCTGGAATACCCGTAGCTTTGCAGATGAAACGTGAGTCTGAAAATACGTGGGCGACCATCGCCGATTTAGTTAGTGGAATAGATGGAACAATTAGTGTTCCAATCGCCATCGCCAACACATCCTCATTTAGGTTGAGTACACAGGGAAGTTGGGAGCGTTCAGAATCCGTAAGTTCTGAAGAAAAAGTAGTCCTTCTTTCTCGTATTTTGCTGGATCGCCCGACAACAGTTCAGCATGGACAGGCGATGACAGTCAAAGGGACATTACTGCCTGTCGTTCCGGGTCAAAATGTAGTTATTCAAAAATATACAAAAGGCAAGTGGCAAAATACTGCAAGTATGACAACGACGGGAAACGATGGTGGATTTTCCATTAGTTATATTGAGAGTAAGAAGGGTGTAGTGAAATTGCGAATTCAGATAATTACCAAGAGTGAGCAGCTGCTTTCAACACCGTTCTCGGTGGTGGTGCGCTAACTATGGTCAAAGTAGATGAGTCCGTTGACGCCAAGATTGACGAAGCCTTAAAAGAGATATTTAGTTCAGATAAACCATGGGTCACGATTGTTTGGGATGACCCAGTAAATCTAATGACCTATGTTACTTATGTTTTGATGGAACTTTTTGGATACACAAAAGAAAAAGCCCATCATCTAATGATGAAAGTTCACACTGAAGGAAAAGCTGTTGTATCTACTGGAAGTCGTGAAGAGATGGAACATGATGTTGCCAGACTTCACGAATATGGATTATGGGCAACATTGCAACGTGGAGATCAAGGGCTATGACAGAAAGAAATTCTGATGAAGTCCATGGCTTTCATCGACATGGCGCGAGCGCCTTTGTTGCAGAGTTCTCTGAATCAGAGCGCGAAGTTTTAATAAATCTAGTTGAACAAATAATTGAATTACTCGGTGAACGCCGCGACAACCATATGGAAGACCCGTTGGCTGCGATGGTTGGCATTACTTCACACGACTCCCCACCAGATGATGAAGTACTTTTGCGATTACTTCCAAATGCCTATGCGGATCAAGTCGATGCATCTGAGTTTCGCCGTTATACAGAATCAACATTGCGTGCAAAAAAATATGGACATTCGATGTCAATGCGAATGGGATTAAAAGCTGCAGAGGATGGAATTATCGAAGTCGATCACGATGGCGCAAATGATTGGCTTGGTGCAATGAATGACATCCGATTGGCGTTGGGTGTTCGATTAAATGTTGAACAAAATAGCCATGAGGAGTTAGAACTCTTGGCTCCAGATGATCCGATGCGTGGCGTGTATGCCGTTTATAGTTGGTTAGGTTGGCTTCAAGAGTCATTAATTCTGGCGCTTATGGATGAAGCTATTTAGTTTTCACCTGGTGCTCACGGTAGACTCGCGCTGTGAGTGATGCCCCAATTGGAATCTTTGATTCAGGAGTAGGTGGGCTAACCGTTGCCAGAGCGATCTTGGATCAACTTCCTAATGAATCTACAATTTATATTGGTGATACGGCACGTGGTCCGTATGGCCCACGACCATTAGCCGAAGTCCGCGAATTCGCATTAGAAACTTTAGATTTTCTTGTAGACCAAGGCGTTAAAGCTTTGGTAATTGCTTGCAATACTGCCAGTGCGGCAATGCTTCGGGATGCGCGCGAGCGTTATTCCATTCCAGTTATTGAGGTGATTCAGCCAGCAGTTCGCCGTGCAGTTGCAGCTACCCGAAGCGGCCATATTGGCGTGATTGGTACTCGTGCAACCGTTGATTCAAAGGCTTATCTTGATGCTTTTGCTGCAGCACCACACTTGGAGATAACTTCGATCGCATGTCCGCTATTTGTCGAATTCGTTGAACGCGGTGAAACTTCTGGTGCAGAAATCACAAAAATTGCTCGCGAGTACCTTGAACCAGTGATGGCCGCTGAAGTAGATACTTTAGTTTTGGGCTGTACTCATTACCCATTATTAACTGGAGTAATTTCCTATGTAATGGGCGAAGGTGTCACATTAGTTTCAAGCGCCGAAGAAACTGCTAAAGATCTCTATCGCACTTTGGTAGAAAATAATTTGCTTCGCGAAGCACTTAACGGTGCACCCACACATAAATTCTTAGCAACTGGCGATGCACAAGCTTTTGAAAGCTTAGCTCGACGCTTCCTAGGCCCAGAAGTAACTCGGGTAGAACACCAAGATCTCTAGACCTCACAAAAAATAGGAGCACGACATGGCACGCAATGATGGACGAGAAGTAAATGACCTGCGCGAAATAAAATTCACTCGCGGGTGGTTAGACCATGCCGAGGGTTCAGTACTCGTTGAATTTGGTAAGACTCGAGTTTTATGTGTTGCTTCTTTTTCACCTGGTGTCCCACGTTGGCTAAAGGACTCAGGAAATGGTTGGGTTACATCAGAGTATTCAATGTTGCCACGTGCAACTCATACGCGTTCAGATCGTGAAAGCGTTAAAGGGAAATTAGGCGGGCGTACACAAGAGATTTCACGTTTGGTTGGACGTTCGCTGCGCGCTGTTGTGAACATGAAAGAACTTGGCGAAAACACAATTGTCATTGACTGCGATGTGCTTCAGGCCGATGGCGGCACTCGTACTGCAGCGATTACTGGCGCATACGTTGCTCTTGCCGATGCAATTGAATGGGCCAAAGCGCAGGGTCACATCAAAGAAGGTGCGAACCCCCTTAGCGATTCAGTTGCCGCGGTAAGCGTTGGAATCATCGATGGAGTTCCAATGCTTGATCTTTGCTATGAAGAAGATGTTCGCGCTGATACCGATATGAACGTCGTGGTTTCCGGAGATGGACGGTTTATTGAGGTTCAGGGAACTGCTGAAGGCGTGCCCTTCGATCGCGCACTGCTTAATCAATTGCTCGATTTGGCAGTCGATGGATGTGCAACTTTGCGCGACTTACAAAGAGAAGTTCTCGCTCAATAGTGCTTCATACACTTGTCCTGGCAACACGAAACAAAGGCAAGATTGTTGAGTTTCGTCGTATTTTGGATGCGCTGGCACCAGGTGAAATTAATTTAGTTGGTGTCGATGAGTTTGCAGATTTAGTAGATGTCGAAGAAACCGGTTCGACCTTCGAAGAAAATGCCTTACTCAAGGCGCGCTACACCGCAGATGCAACTGGTTTTCCTTCTATCTCTGATGACTCGGGTTTGTGCGTCGATGCACTTGATGGTGATCCGGGAATTTATTCTGCACGATGGGCTGGAACGCATGGAAATGATCAAGCCAATCTAGAAAAGATTCTTTTTCAACTTAAAGAGATACCGGATGAAAAGCGCACAGCACATTTCACCTGCGTAGCGGCTTTGGCCCTTCCTGATGGCCGTCATCATGTCGAGGAGGGGTTATTTCTAGGCAGGATCTTGCATGCACCAGTCGGTGAAAATGGATTTGGCTATGACCCAATTTTCGCCCCACAAGGGATGAGCATTTCCAGCGCCCAAATGAGCGCCGAAGCCAAAGATTTGATTAGTCATCGCGGAAAAGCTTTACGGGCTATTGCGCCACATGTCATCACAATGCTGAGGAGCCTGGGGTAACCTTGCCCCATAGATGCACGTTTTTAGCGTGCGCACCGCTATCCAAGGAGTTCTCGTGGCCGTAAAGAAGAAGATTGCAGCTAAGAAGGTTGCCAAGAAGGCACCCGTAAAAAAGGCTGCTACTAAGAAAGCTGTTGCAAAGAAATCAGTTGCAAAGAAAGCTGTTGCAAAGAAAAAGACAACTGCTAAGCGTGCAGTAACCAAGAGTGCAGCAAAGAAGGTAGCCAAGAAGGCACCTGCAAAGAAAGCAGCTGCTAAAAAAACTGTCGTTAAAAAGAGCGCTAAAAAGGCAACCGTAAAAAAGGTTGCTAAGAAAGCTCCTGCAAAACGTGTAGTGAAGAAAACTGCTCCTAAGAAAGTCGCGACACCTGCAGTAGTTACCACTGTGCGCCCAGTTGTTTCTGCGCCAGTTGTAGCAAAGCCTGCGCCAGTTGTAGCAAAGCCAACAGCAACACCTAAGCAGGGCACTTCAGGCCGTGTTGTATTTGCAGTTGTTGTAGGAATTATTTTGCTTGCAGCCATAGTTTGGTCAAAGTCAGGTTCTGAAGGCGATGATGCAGCACCTGCGCCATCAATTCCTGCAGCCTCAGCAAGTGCATCTGCCTCAGAATCAGCATCTGCATCGGCTTCTCCAACAGAGACAGCTGCTGCCGTTGCAACTGTTGAAGCTCCTACAAAGTTTGTTGCACTCAAAAGTGCGGATGGTTTAAAACTTCGTTGGATTGCGCCAACAGCTACAGATGGTCTAACTGGCTATAACGTTGAAATCCGTGCAAGTGGAACGGGTGATTGGACAATTATTGCAACTGTGCCTGCGGATCAATTAACTCAAGCAGTTACAAAGAGCAGTGACACTGGTTGGACTCAATTCCGCGTTACATCTGTTTACTCTGATGGACAGACTGCATCTGCAACTGTCTTTGGAATCCCAGGTGAGTTTAAGTAGTAAATAATTAATTAATAGCCCCTTGCCATTTGGTGAGGGGTTTTTAATTTCCTAAACTTATTAACTTCGAAATTGCTAAAGCACTGCCGCTATTGCATCAACATAAGCGCGGATCCCAGCTGGAACCAAGTGAACTCCATCAGGAGCGAAGTACTCTGGGTGGCCAGTTGAAATAGCGGCCCAATTAATTACAACGGCCCCATAAGATGCGGCGTAATTGGCAATGAGCACGTTGTTTTCATCGCGCCAACCACGGGGAACTGCTGTATTCACAACGATAATCTTTGGCTGATCTTTAACTTCTTCGAAGATTGCCTTTACTTGCTCGCTGGTCAATTTGTTGTTATTTCCTAGGTTAAAAATAACTGTCGAATCAACAACATGGGTTTTATCCCGTTTCATTACATCTAAGAGTTCAGGTGCTTGACGACCTACACGGGCGTTGATTAAGGCAATATGACTATGGGTTTCAAGCTCATAGTGAATTCCTAGAATTACTGAATCCCCGGTTACCCAGAGTCCGTCAGATTTCGAAGCAGATATCTGTGCATCGGCCTGTGTTGGCTGCTCGAGCCCAGCCTTAACTATTGCCATTTCCTTATCGCTTTGAGAAATTGCATGGGCACTCAGTAGTGATGTTGCAAATACAAATAGTGTGAGTGTCGTAATAAGAATGGTCTTCTGTCGACGTTGGACGTTCTTTGTTCTGTATTTCATACCCTTAATCCAGTACTCAACAAGTCCGCTACGAACTGGAAGTTCGACTAGACGCAGAGAAATATCGGCTAGGGCAAAAACAATGAGAATTCGCAATGAGTACAAAGCCCATGCAGAGCCTTCGAGGTCTACTGCCGGGCGTGTCACCTGAAATACAACCCAGTGCCATAAATAAATTGCATAAGAACGTTCACCGATCCAGACTGCTGCTCGGCTACTTAGAATTGGAGCAAAACGTGAAGCAGGATGAACAATGCTCGTAAGAATTGCACATCCAAATATTCCAGCTAAAGGGAACGCTAATTTATACAGCGTTGGGTCGCTTTCATTTACAAAGAGAAATGTTGCAATCAGCCCTACAAATCCGATAATCCCAATGCCATCAATAAAATCTTGGGCACGTCTATCTACTTGTTCTTTTAGATTTTGAGGTACCCAACTAACTGCAAGCGCAGCGCCAAGAAATAATCCAATGCTATGAGTATCAGTACCGAAGTAAACATGGCTGACTTGCGAAGCCTTGGCTGCATCAACCGTGAGAGAAACTACAAATAACGCGATACCTGAAATTGCGGCAATGAGGAGTGCAGCACCAGAGATCTTGTTTTTACCGAATTTGCGAAGCACTAAGAGAAGAATCAAGGGCCAAACAAGATAGAACTGAGCTTCGACACCTAACGACCACGTGTGCTGAAGCAGCGGCGGGCGTGCGATTGAGTCAAAGTAATCAGTATGTCGAAAAACTAACCACCAGTTCATGCCGCCAAGCAGAGCGAATGGGCTGTCAGTTACAAAACGTCGCATCGTCTCCGGCGCCCATATTCCTATATAAATTATCGTCGCAAAAATCATGAAGATAAGTGGTGGAAAAAGCCTACGAATACGTGCTTTATAGAAAGCACGTAGATCAAGGCCTCCGCTGCGTTGAATTGAATCAAGTAAGAGTCTTGTAATTACGTAACCTGAGATCACGAAAAATAGATCAACACCTAAGAATCCACCAGGCATCCAGGAAAATCCCAAGTGGTACAACATCACAGCTATAACCGCTACGGCACGTAATCCATCTATAGCAGGGATGTAACGGATACCGCGGGGAGTGGCCATAATGAATTACTTACGCGGTGCAGTTTTCTTTACTACTGCTTTCTTAGCTGGCTTCTTTGCACTCTTTTTAGGTGCAGCGAGTTCGGGTTTAGTGCGTTCACTTGCAACACGAATTGGGCCAGGATTAATGATTGTGTCATCAGCGTTTAGATTTTCAACAACACTGCGTTGTAATTCAGCAAGACGAGTAAAAGCCGACTCTAAGCGTGCGCGAGATTGTTGAATAGCAGTTTCTGCTGCATCTAAAGATTGAGTTTGAATCTTGTATAAGCGCTCAGCCTCACCGATTACCCCAGTTAGCCATTGACGATAGTTTGAAACCTCTCCAGTTGCCTCACTTACAATGCGCTCTCCTTCTCGGCGCGCAGCCGTAGAGAGCGCAGTTGCTTCGCGCTTTTTGCTTTCGATGAGTGCTTCGGCTTCAGCTTCAGCCTGAGAGAGTTTTTCTTCTGCTTCTGTTTCTGCTGTTTGAATATATTTACGGCCACGATTTTCGGCATTACTTAGAATTGAGCGGGCTTTTGCATCAGCTGCATCAATCTCTTCTTTAGTTGTCCGATTTGTTTCTGCAATTAATCGAGTAGCAATTGATAGAGCTTTACTTTCACGGGCCTGAGCCGATTTAATCATCGACATCGCAGTTTCAGTAGCCAGAATTTCAAACTCTTCTTTAGTTAAGCCGGTGATGTCTCGACGAGATTTTAGATCTGCAAGTTGGGCTTCAAGTTCGCGAATTCGATCCACCGAAGAAGGTGCCTCTGGTTCGTCGCCCTTAAATCCGACCCAGTTAAGGAAGGAGTTTTTCTCAGCCATTGTCGTACCTCGCAGCTCGTTGGAAAGAGAGTCTTAGGTTAGAGCAAGGCCTTACTTGGTGTAAATCGCCACTGAAATCGCTATGTACTGCGAAATCCAGGCGGCCAGAACAAATATGTGGAAGAGCTCGTGGAAGCCAAAGTATTTCGCATCACGGCCTGGACGTTTCAGAGCGTAGAAAATCGCACCTATTGAGTAGAACAGCCCTCCAATTAGGATGGGAAGCAATACCCATAAACCACCAGCTCGATAAAGCGCCGGGGTATAAACAATTGCTACCCAACCAAGTAATAAGTAATTGGCAACGTAAAGCCATCGAGGGGCATTTAACCAAAAAACTCGAAGCCCAACACCAATTGCCGCTCCGATCCAAACAACGAACAGGAGAATATTTCTGCTGCGTCCTTCAAGTAATGCAACCGCAAATGGAGTGTAAGAACCAGCAATTAGCAAATTAATATTTGCGTGGTCCCAACGTCTCCAGATCTTCTTTTTTGCAGGAACCCAAGGCACGCGGTGGTAAACCGCTGAAACGCTAAATAACATGATTGCTGTAATTGAATAAATTGCAACTGCAAACTTAAGAGATTCTTTACTAAGAATGAATAACACTAATGAGGCGATAATTACTGCAGGGGTAGCACCTAAATGAAACCAACCGCGTAACTTAGGTGGAACCACAGGTTGCTGCGTCATGAAGTGAGGGTACTAGTTGACGCATCATGTTGTATCGACAAAAGCTCGGCGCGCTGATAAGAATCTCCCATGACATTTAGATCACCTATTTTCGAACTCAGCCATACCTTTATTGACGATGCAGCCGCGCTTAGCCCAATGGACTGCACATATCTTGGTAATGGCTTAAACCAAGACAAGCTCGATGACTTTTCAATCGCCGGTGCCGAAAAATCTGCCACCTTGACTCGCCAGACTCTGAAGAAGTTGTCAGCCATGCAGCCAATTGATGAAATCGACCGCATTGCACAAACCGTCATGCAAGAGCGCTTGGAGTCATCTCTTGCATTGCACGATAGTCAAGAATCTTTTGTTCTATGGAATGTACTTACATCTCCTCCATCAAATGTCCGTTCAATCTTTGAATTAATGCCAAAAGAAAGCGATAAAGATTTCGACAACATAGCTAAGCGATTAGCGGCAGTAGATAGTGCATATAAATCTTGGACCGGTGCAATCAAAGAGATTGCAAAGACCGGAAAGACAACTGCGCAGCGCCAAGTCCGCGGCGTAATTGAACAGTTAGAGAGTTATGCAAATGGCGGATATAGCGCCATGGCCGCAAATTTTGACGCGCACGGTAAATATCCAGCAATTCACGAGAGCGCAAAGTTGGCAGAAAAAGCATCGGCCGAAACTGCTGCATTTTTAAAAGATGAATATCTTCCAATAGCAACTCCCGATGATGCTGTTGGTGAAGAGCGATATGCAGTTTGGGCACGTTTTTTCACTGGCGCACAGTTAGATTTGCGTGCTACATATGAATGGGGAATGGCAGATTTAAAGGCAATTAACGAGCGAATGTGGGAAATCGCTGAACAGATTAAGCCAGGTGCTAAAACACTTCGCGAAGTAGCAGACCACCTTGATCATGATCCAAAATATGTTATTAAGGGTAAAGAAAATGTAATTAAGTATTTGCAAGATTTCACTGATGCAGCAATTAAACGCATGGACGGTGAATTCTTCGAAATCGATGATCGAATCAAGATCTGCGAAGCTCGACTAGCTCCAGAAGGAAGTGCATCTGCTCCTTACTACAACCCGCCGTCAGAGGATCTATCGCGCCCAGGTACGACATGGATTCCAATGTTGGGTAAAGATGAAGTAAGCAGCTGGCACTTAGTTTCCACGTGGTATCACGAAGCAGTTCCAGGCCATCATTTACAGTGCGCAACTGTTGCCATCGAAAAAGATCGTTTGTCGCGCTTTCAAATTAATGCGGCATGGATTAGCGGCTATGGAGAAGGTTGGGCGCTCTACGCCGAACGCTTCATGAATGAACTCGGCGCATTCGATGAACCAGGTATTGAGATGGGTTATTTGTCGGCCCAAGCATTACGTGCAGCGCGAATTGTTGTAGATATTGGAATGCACCTTGGCTACACCGATTTTGATGGCAATGTGTGGAACGCCGAATCTTCACGCAAACTTCTCAATGAGCAGGCCCTCCTTGATGAGGATCATTCACGCAGCGAAACCGATCGTTACTTAGGTTGGCCAGGTCAGGCAATCTCATACAAAGTCGGAGAGCGCGTTTGGATGAAGGCTCGCGAAGATGCCAAGGCGCGTTTGGGCGATGCTTTCTCCCTTAAGAAGTTCCATACATATGCGCTCAAAATCGGTCCAATGGGCCTTGACCCATTTGCACTAGAGCTCGCCAGCTGGAACGGCCAATAAGTCCAAAACCAGGCTCACCTCGGTGAGTTTTCCTTGATGAATTTGGGAAGTTTTTGTGATTTCAGCGTGCAGGAATCTCCCAGCTCTTTCATAATTATCGGTACCACAGCGCAGTGAGGCGCCTCGAGCTCCTCAATGTCGCCGTGTTCTAAATGCCATCAGACATTTGGAAAACTAAAACCTCACGGAGGCATAGCTACATGCTCAAACTCGATAGCAATCAATGGAACTTGGTCTATAACGTATTTTCGTTTGGCCTTATTTCAATGCTCGCGTGCACGATCTACACACTTGTTTCACAACAGCGTGTATTGGCAAAATATCGCAACGCACTTGTAATGTCATCAATGGTTACTTTCATTGCTGGATATCACTACCTGCGTATTTTCAACTCATTCAATGAATCATCTAAAGACATGGTTGTTAATGTCTCGGGAGCTCAGGGATCATTTAATGAGGCGTACCGTTATGTTGACTGGTTGCTTACAGTGCCACTACTTCTAGTAGAGGTAATTGCTGTACTTGCACTAGCAAAGGAAGTTTCACGCTCTCTCATCATGCGTCTTGTTCCAGCTTCAGCTGCAATGATTGCGCTTGGTTACCCAGGTGAAGTTTCTGCTGATAAGGGCACTGCAATTTTGTTCGGTGTACTTTCAACAATTCCATTTATCTACATCCTTTATGTGTTGTTCGTGGAACTTGGTAAATCTCTAGATCGTCAACCAGAAGGCGTTGCAGCAACTGTTGGTCGCTTGCGTTTGCTTCTAGTTGCCACTTGGGGTGTTTATCCAATCTCGTACATCCTTGGAATGAACCCTGCAACAGATATGACCGTTGCCGGACAGCAATTCGTTGGTGTACAAGTTGGTTACACAATCGCTGACATTTTGGCTAAGTGCGTATTCGGTCTGACTATTCTTAAGATCGCACGTATGAAGTCACTTGCTGAAGGCATGAAGGAAGATCACTAATAAACAATTGGTTAAGTAAGGGGTGCCGTTAACTCGGTGCCCCTTACTCATTATTAAGGGATGGAACAATGAAAAGTAATGTAATTAATAACTACCGCATGGGTGCGTATTTGCTAGTTGCAATCGGCTTAATTAACCTGCGATATCAAAGCGGGCAGGGTTTGGTTTTGCAGCACAGCCTGGCCATAATCATTCCCGGCGCACTAGTGCTGATTTCAACTTTTGTCCCAGCACTTGCTAAAAACCTGCATGGAAAAGCAGTGCGATCAGTTTCAATTGCAGTTGGACTACTCCTGATTGCTTACGCCGTTCTTAACTAAAAGTTAAACCGTCGTGAGCTCCATCAAGAAGTTCGCGGTAAATATCAAGGTGTCCGGCGTGCCGCGCTGTTTCATCAATTAAGTGCAGATAAATCCACCTAAGCGATGGTTGCATGTTGTCGCTTGGGCGCGCATGCACCGCCACATCATCAAGTGATCTACCTAAAGATATTTTCCTAGAGTTCTCACAAGCATCTTTATAGCCTTGTATTAACGATTCAACAGTGTCGCCGTCAGCAATTACGAACTCTCCATCAGGCTCTGATTCACTTGATCTCGAATCGGTATAAGGAACTCCTGTAAAACGATCTTGAAACCACCAGTACTCAACTTCAGTTAAGTGTCGAAGCAATCCAAGAACAGATGTCGCCGTTGGGCCTAACCTTTTGATTCCATCAGCTTTAGTAACACCTGTTACTTTATAAATTACTGTTTGACGACAAAATTCAATGTGGGCCTCAAGCAGTTCGCGTTCGGTCCCGATGCTCTGTGGGTATTTAGGTGCTTCCATAAGATAAATAGTAAGGGTTATTGCAAATCCTTTGCATCAGGAGCAGAGTAAATACCATGAGCGAAATTAATAATTGGTCCTTTGAAACCCTACAAATACACGCCGGCCAAGTTCCGGATACAGACACGGGATCGCGATCACTGCCGATCTATCAGACCACTGCATATCAGTTTAGAGATACCCAACATGCGGCTAATCTCTTTGGAATTGCCGAGGCAGGAAATGTTTATAC
This sequence comes from uncultured Actinomycetes bacterium, assembly GCA_903825015.1. Classification (GTDB taxonomy): domain Bacteria; phylum Actinomycetota; class Actinomycetes; order Nanopelagicales; family Nanopelagicaceae; genus Planktophila. Next base: position 5,352 of record CAIJYZ010000124.1, on the reverse strand, counting down.
ACGCATTAACAATCCAACTCAGGATGCAGTTGAGAAGCGAATCGCAGCTCTAGAGGGTGGAGTTGCCTCGCTTTTAGTGGCATCAGGAATGGCTGCAACAACAATTGCAATTATGAATATTGCACAAGCCGGCGATCATATTGTTTCCAGTTCAAATGTGTATGGCGGGACTTTCAATCTATTTAATTACACGCTGCCTAAGTACGGCATTGAAGTTACATTTGTTAACGACACGGGCAATATGGATGCCTGGCGTGCAGCAGTCAAACCAAATACGAAGGCTTTCTTTGGAGAGGGAATCTCCAATCCATTAGGTGTAGTGTTGGATATTGAAGCTATTTCAAAGGTTGCCCATGAAGTTGGAGTGCCTTGGATCGTAGATAACACAATTGCTACGCCCTATATAACTCGCCCATTTGCACATGGCGCTGACATTGTTGTTCACGCCGCAACAAAGTTCATGTCTGGTCACGGCAATGCGATGGTCGGAGCGATTGTTGATTCAGGAAACTTTGATTTTGCAAAAAACCCGGAGAAATTCCCAGGATTCAATCTTCCCGATGCAAGTTATAACAACCTTATTTATGCCAAAACTCTTGGAGTAAATGGTGATTTCGGCGCTAACCTTGCATTTATTTTTAAAGCCCGCTTGCAACTTCTGCGTGACTTTGGATCATCTGTCTCGCCATTTAATGCCTGGTTATTAGCGCAAGGGTTAGAGACCTTGAGTTTACGAATGGATCGCCATTTACAGAATTCACAGGCACTTGCAGAGTGGCTAGAAAAACAACCTGAAGTTGAACATGTTAGCTATGCAGGCCTACCTTCTTCACCTTGGTATTCAACGGCTAAGAAATATGCACCAAAAGGTGCTGGTGCCGTCTTTGCTTTTGAATTAAAGGGTGGGGCACCTGCAGGGCGCAAATTTGTTGAAGGGTTAAAACTATTTAGCCATGTTGCCAATATCGGTGACGTTCGTTCATTGGTGATTCACCCAGCTTCAACGACACACTCGCAGCTCAACCCCGAAGAGCAGATCAAAGCTGGAATCACTCCTGGAATGGTTCGGCTAAGTATTGGTCTGGAAAGTATCGAAGATATTAAAAACGATATTAAGTTAGGTTTTGCTGCCGCTGCCACTTTGTAATTACAGTGATTAAGGCTGATCTATTTTCTAAAAGATAGGTCAGCCTTCTTCATCTCTGCGACCAAAACTCTGATTGCATTTGGTCCCATCCCATGAAGTTCCTTTAAAGCGGCCAATGAAGTTTTACGTAAGTCACTCAGAGTGAATAGACCATCATCAACGAGCGCGCGTCTTGCTGGTGCCGCCAATCCAATCGCGACCCAATCGCCATCGAGTTCAGAATATTTTTCCTGATTATCTGCAACTGATGCCGTGGCCGTTTTACTTTTTTCTTTCTCTGCACGGCGCTCGGCTGCGGCTTTTTTGGCTTGAGAGGCCAGCATCTTTGTTTTTGCTGCAGATTGTTTGGCCATGGCCTAATTGTAACTTTCGATTAAAACCAGTGTGCGGGAGAAGGGACTTGAACCCTCACGTCCGAAGACACAGGTTCCTAAGACCTGCGTGTCTGCCATTTCACCACTCCCGCAAACCCAGATAAAAACCTTGCGGCCCATATATGGATAGGGGACAAGATTAGAGGTAAGTTTGCGATGTACCAAAACGGGCCTTTGCCCTTGAGACTTAGAAGGGCATTGCGCCATGTCACTCACACCAACTCCTGCAGATAAGTTCACATTTGGTCTATGGACCGTGGGATGGCAGGCACGTGACCCCTTTGGCGATCCCACCCGTGGGGCCCTTGATCCAGTACGCACCGTTAATGAATTAGCAGCTCGTGGAGCATACGGAGTCACTTTTCATGATGATGACTTGATTCCATTTGGAAGTGATGAAAGCGCTCGCCGCGGTCATATTGATCGATTCAAAAAGGCGTTGGCCGAAACTGGTATGAAAGTGCCAATGGCTACTACAAATCTATTTTCACACCCGGTCTTTAAAGATGGTGCATTTACATCAAATGATAAAGATATTCGCCGCTTTGCCATCCGTAAGGTCATGAAAAATATTGAATTAGCTGTTGAACTTGGCGCTAAGACTTATGTCTGTTGGGGTGGACGAGAAGGCGCCGAATCCGATGGCGCAAAAGATGCCTATGTTGCACTAGATCGTTTCCGTGAAGCGTTTAATACATTGGGTGAATTCGTAACCGATAATGGTTATGACATTAAATTTGCAATCGAACCAAAACCAAATGAGCCACGCGGCGATATCTTCTTGCCAACGATTGGCCATGCCCTTGCATTTATTTACACACTTGATCGTCCAGAATTAGTTGGACTAAATCCTGAAGTTGGTCATGAACAGATGGCTGGACTTAACTTTGTTCATGGAATCGCACAAGCGCTATGGCAGAAGAAGCTGTATCACATCGATCTCAACGGTCAGCATGGTCCAAAGTTTGATCAAGATTTAGTTTTCGGTCACGGTGATTTGAAATCAGCGTTCTTCTTAGTTGATTTGCTAGAGCGCTATAAGTACGACGGACCAAAGCACTTTGATTACAAACCAGCTCGCACTGAAGATGACAAAGGCGTGTGGGAATCAGCGACATCAAATATGCGCACCTACTTGGCTCTCAAAGAGCGCGCAGCTGCATTCCGCGCAGACCCACGTGTAATCGATGCGATGAAGGCGTCCAACATTCCAGGACTCAATGAAACTACGCTCAATGACGGTGAAACTTGGCGCGATCTTGCCAAGGATTCATTTGATGTCGAAGCTGCAGGCACACGTGGATATGGCTACGAGCTAGTTGATCAACTTGCTCTAGAGCATTTGATGGGTGTGAAAGCTTAAGAATCTCTAGTTAACGGCTGCGCCGCGGCGAGAAATCGCATCAACGCCAGCTGAAATCAGCAGTACAAGTCCGGTAACAATGAACTTGATACCTGCTGCATATCCCAAAAGACCCATGCCGTTATCAATAACGGCAACAACAAGGCCGCCAAGAATCGCATCGCGCATCTTGCCTTTACCGCCGAACAATGAAGTTCCGCCGATAACTGCTGCACCCACTGCATAGAGAAGTGTTGAACTTCCACCAGTAGTAGGAGAGACCGAGTTTTGGCGAGAAGCAAAGATCATTCCCGCGATAGCTGCTAGGCCAGAACAAATCATGAAGGCAGCGATGCGTACTCGCTTAACGTTGATACCTGCACGACGCGCAGCTTCAGCATTGCCACCTACTGCATAGATGTGTCGACCAAAGGCGGTCTTACCAAGAACAAAAGTGCCAACAACTAGCAGCAAGAGAATTACCGGAACAACGTATGGAATTCCCTTAAGGCTGACTAGATCTGGGTTATTACTTCGCTCTACGTTCAAAGCAAACACTGCAACGCCAGTGATTCCAAGTAAGCCAACGGTCTTAAGAACCCAAAGCTTTATCAATTCAGATTTTAATCCTGCTTTGCGACGGGCATTGATGCTGCTTAGGCCCATTAGGACATACACAACAGAAACAGCTATAAAGAAGACCCAACTCAATAGTGGAGACAGATTTGAATTTTCAACAGCCAGAATTGTTTTATCTTCAACGCGAATTGTTCCGCCTTCACCGGCAAGTAGCAGAAGGATTCCTTGAAAGGCTAAGAAGGCTGCCAACGTAACAACGAAGGAGGGAATACCAAGTCGTGCAACCAAAGTTCCCAGGCCAAATCCAAGGGCCATGCCCACAAGAATTGATACCAAGAGTGCGATGTACCAAGGGACTTGATGTTTAGTTATAAGAATTACCAATACCGCACCTGTTACACCTGCAGTAAAGCCAGCTGAGAGATCGATTTCACCGAGCAGAAGTACGAAAACTAGGCCCATAGCAATAACAATGACCGCTGCAGCTTGGGTAAGTAGGTTTGCAAAGTTTCCGGGAGTAAGAAAGACACTAGACATTGATCCAAAGACGATGCAGAGAACAACTAAGCCAAGAACAGCTGGAAGTGAGCCAATATCGCCAGCTTTTACGCGGGCCCAGTAATCGCCCATGGCGCTTTTGATTGTTGCCTCTTCATGCTCGATAACAACGCTCATTACTTTGCTCCCTTGTTTGCAGCTGGTGCTTCGACTCCGGCGGATTTACCCGTAGTAATTAACTCGATAACTTGGCGTGGGATTACTTCATTTTTATCAACCTGCGCCGCCATATTTCCTAGATACAAAGCTGCGATGTTGTCTGCAACTTCAAAAACATCGTTGAGGTTGTGACTAATCAAAACCACAGCCAAGCCATTATCAGCTAAGCGGCGAACTAAGTTGAGAACCTGTTCAGTCTGTGCGACACCAAGAGCTGCAGTTGGCTCGTCCAAGATTACAACTTTGCTATTCCACAATACGGCGCGCGCTATTGCAACCGTTTGACGTTGGCCACCAGAGAGAGAAGAAACTGTTTGCCGAATTGATTTAACTGTACGGACACTCAAGCCATCTAGAGTTTTGCGGGCGAGTGCTTCCATAGAAGTCTCATTTAAAACAGGGCCGCGCTTTTGTTCGCGGCCTAAAAACATATTATGAACAATGTCTAGGTTGTCGCAGAGAGCTAAATCTTGATACACGATCTCAATTCCAAGAGAAGTTGCATCTCGTGGACCATGGATATCAACTTTATTTCCTTCAAATAGAAAGTCACCGGTTTCAGGTGTATAGATACCTGCAATACATTTAATGAGCGTGCTCTTACCTGCACCGTTATCGCCAACAAGGGCAGTTACTTTGCCGGCAGAGATATCAAAATTGACATCTTTTAATACGTGAACCGGTCCAAAAGATTTATTAACACCGCGTAGCGAAAGAATCGGTGTACTCATATGTCTGCCCACTTTTCTCTAGTACGTGCTCTACGTTAAAAACATCTTATTAAAGAAGTTGCGGCTCAGGGCATAAACCCTGAGCCGCAACCAACTTTCTATTGCCAAGCTAGGTCAGAAATTAGATTCCGTTAGCTGTGCAAAGGTCTTCAATACCAGCACACACTGCTTCGCGAGTCTGGAATCCATCAGCAATAACATCCTTGACGTTAGCCTTTGTGATTCCAACTGGTACCAATAGAACTGATGGGACATCAGTTGTTCCGTTGTTTACAGAGCCTGTAGCTGTAGTTGCTGCTTCACCCTTAAGCAATGCGATTGCAAGAGTTGCTGCGCCTTCAGCTTCAGCCTTAATTGCCTTGTAAACAGTATTTGAAAGATCTCCTGTAAGGATTGCGCGCAATCCATCAACAGTTGCATCTTGTCCAGATACGCAGACCTTGCCGTTTAGCTTGTTCTTCT
>CAIJYZ010000123.1 GCA_903825015.1 uncultured Actinomycetes bacterium | reverse complement strand
TGCCAACGACTGGCAACGCCAATCTGCGGGTCCTTTCAATATTGAACTACTGGCAGGTGAGCCAGAAGACCGAAATATCTGGCTCTGGGCCAACGATCCGCTGATTTAAGCCCAAAACCTATAGGCTCTGCCCGTGTTACTTAGTGATCGCGACATACTCGCCGAAATCAAAGCAGGCCGCGTCGGCTGCGAACCATTCCATGAGGCCATGATTCAGCCATCTTCAGTCGATGTTCGCCTCGACAAGTTTTTTCGAGTCTTTGAAAATCACAAGTACAGCGTTATCGATCCATCTACAGAACAGCCCGAGCTCACTCGCCAAGTAATTGCCGAAGGTGATGAACCATTTATCCTGCACCCAGGAGAATTTGTTTTGGCAAGTACTTACGAAGTAATCACTCTTCCAGATGACATTGCAGGCCGCTTAGAAGGAAAATCTTCTCTAGGACGTCTTGGATTACTTACTCACTCAACTGCAGGATTTATCGACCCAGGTTTTAGCGGTCATATTACTTTGGAGCTTTCTAACGTAGCTAACCTGCCAGTTAAGCTCTTTCCAGGAATGAAGATTGGGCAACTCTGTTTAATTAAACTTTCATCGCCGGCCGAACACCCATATGGAAGCGAAAAGTATGGCTCTCGCTATCAGGGACAGCGAGGCCCAACCCCCTCACGCTCATTCTTAAACTTCCATAAATCTAAAATTCAGTAAAAGATGCGGAATGAAACCGCCCGTAAGGGGGTTTAATTAGGTATGACCACAACACTGATTGTTCTTGGAGTTATAGCTCTATTCGTCCTATTTTTTGTTGCGCAGTACAACCGCCTCATTCGTCTGAATATCTCAGTCAACGAGGCATGGGCACAGATTGAAGTGCAACTAAAGCGTCGTGCTGATTTGATTCCTAACTTGGTTGAAACCGTTAAGGGATATGCAAAACACGAACAATCAACTTTTGATGCAGTCGTCGCTGCACGCGCAAAGGCCACAACAGCTACAACTGTTGCTGACACTGCAGCTGCTGATGGAATGGTGACACAAGCGTTGCGTGGTTTGTTAGCAGTTGCCGAGGCTTATCCAGATCTAAAGGCATCAGCAAACTTCATGTCATTACAAGAAGAACTATCAACGACTGAAAATAAGGTTGCATTTAGTCGCCAGTTCTATAACGACAATGTGCGCTCGCTCAATACTGCAGTAAAAACCGTGCCAACAAACTTCTTTGCCGGCTTTGCGAAAGTAACTGAGCGCGAATTTTACGAAGTTGAAGATCCACAAGATCGCAAAGCTCCGAACGTTAAGTTTTAATGAACTTTAGAACCCAACAAGCGGCTAATCGCCGCAAGACAATCGGTCTGCTCATAGGAATGGGTGTTCTCGTTTGGCTGGTGGCATTTGCTGCACTTACTTACTTTGGCCAATCAACAACGGCAATTGTTCCTATCGCGGTTGGTATTGCATTAGTTTCAGTATGGGGTTCTTATTACGGCGCCGATAAATTAGTACTAACAATGACTGGCGCAAAATTAATTCAAGAATCAGATAACCCAAAGCTATTTAACTTGATCCAAGAAGTAACTATTGCAAGCGGCTTACCGATGCCTAAAGTTGCAATCGTTGTAGATAACGCACCTAATGCTTTTGCAACTGGGCGAAATCAAGAACACGCACTAATTGCATTTACTACAGGGATTTTAGAGGTAATGGATCGCGATCAGCTGCAAGGGGTAATTGCGCACGAGATGGCACATGTTGCTAATCGCGACACTTTAGTTTCAGCTGTGGCTGCTACTACAGCTGGAGCAATAGCAATTTTGAGCGATATGTTGACCCGAATGATGTGGTTCGGCGGAGGACGTGATCGTGATCGCGACAACAACGCAAATCCAATTGCTCTTGTCTTTTCTTTACTTATTTTAATTTTGGCTCCACTAGCGGCAATGCTTTTAAAATCAGCTATCTCGCGAAAGCGCGAATCTTTGGCCGATGCAACGGCAGTTGCCTTTACACGAAACCCGGCAGGTTTGCGCAGTGCGCTAGAAGTATTAGCGGCAGATTCAACTGTGGTGCATCAGAAATCTAATTCAATTGCACATATTTGGATTGAATCACCGTTGGATGGAAAAGCAGTTTCTAAATTATTTTCCACACATCCACCAATTGCCGAACGTATTGCAGTTCTAAAAGCTATGGAATCACTTAACTAAGCTTTTTCTGTTGGGAAAAACAGTGTGAAGGTGGTTCCTTGGCCTGGCTTTGAAACCACTCCAACCTTGCCCCCGTGGGCCTGCATAACTGAATCAACGATAGATAAACCCAGCCCGCTGCCTTCTTGGCTGGTGCGCTGACGTGAAGGATCGGCGCGGAAGAAGCGTTCAAAGATTCGCTTTTGATCCTCTTCACTTAACCCTGGGCCGTTATCAGTAACTGAAATATAAACGCCATCTTCTTCTTGTCGTGCGAGAACGTGAATCGCAGTATCGGCTGGCGTATGAACACGTGCATTGGCAAGCAGATTGGTCATCACTTGATAGATGCGCCCGGAATCACCTAGAACAAATAACTCCTTAGGCATTTCAACTGTAATTGGATGCGATGGTCCAGCAGCCGATGCCGATGCCACCGTCTCTTCAATAACATGAGCCAGATCTACAGGCTTTGATTCAATGGCTCTTGATTGATCTAAGCGGGCAAGCAGTAATAAATCCTCAACAAGGGTTCCCATACGAACAGATTCTTTTTCAATGCGCCCGAGAAGTTCTTTAGTCTTTTCACCATCTGGAACCGCGCCTTGACGATGAAGTTCGGCAAAACCGCGAATCGAAGTAAGTGGTGTGCGAAGTTCATGACTGGCATCGGCGACGAATCGGCGAAGCTTGCTTTCAATCTCAGTTCGAACAGCAAATGACTCTTCAATACGTTCAAGCATTGTGTTCAGAGAAGTACTTAATCGACCGACTTCGGTATCTGGCTCATAGTTTTCAAGGCGGGCTGACAAATCACCAGCTGCAATCTTTTCTGCTGTTAATTCAACATCTTCCAGCGGCTTCATACTTAACTTAATAACTTGACGTGCCGCAATGCCAATCAGTAATAAAACGATCAAACCGATAAACCAGAAAATGCGATTAATTTTGTGCATAGTGCGATCAAAATCAGAGAGAGACTGGGCAACAATGACCGAACCCGTTGATGAAGGCAGTACTTGAGCTACAACGCGAAAATCAGCTCCGGGTGTTTCCAAGATGAAAGGCTTATCCTCAAGTCCAGAGACCATTTGTGGAGTCCAACCAATAATAAAATCAGAGATCCGGTTTGCATTTAAATCTCCACCAATTCCGCCTACAAATGCACCATTTCTATCTAAAAGCGTGACCGAGGTGGATGTTGGGATGCGATTAAGGGGAGTAACTGCTGCAGATCCCGCGCGCTTTGGCGTGTGCCCAACACCGTCATCGTTATTGGGATTTACTTCGTCGTCATTAGCGATTCCTGCTTGATTTAAACGCGCAGAAGTTCCACCAACAACACTATTGAGTTGATCATCAATCTGACCTATTAAATAGCCATGTAATGAATTTTGTGCAACTAAACCTGCACCAATAAACCCAATCGCAGAGAGCACAAGAACGCCAGCAGTTAAGCGGTTACGTAGTGACCAGTTGCGAACAGGGGAGTTCATTTTTACTTAGGCGGCATTCGCAAGCGGTAACCGACTCCACGCACTGTGTGGATTAGTGGTGGATCAAAGGAATCAATCTTTTTGCGAAGGTAGGAGATATAAGTTTCTACGATTCCTGCATCTCCACGAAAATCGTACTGCCATACATGATCCAAAATCTGTGACTTTGAAACAACGCGATCAGCGTTAATAATTAAGTAACGTATCAATGCAAACTCTGTTGGGGAAAGATCAAGAAGATTGCCAGCACGGCGAACTTCATGTGTTGCCTCATCAAGTTCAAGATCTGCAAAACGCATTTTCTCATCATCAATTTCAATCTGGTCGACACCTGTGCGTCGAAGAAGTGCACGCAAACGCGCAACAAGTTCTTCGAGGGAAAATGGCTTAGTCATATAGTCATCGCCACCAAGAGTTAAACCTTTGACTTTATCTTCCATGCCATCTTTAGCAGTTAAGAAAAGTACGCCAGTATCAACGCCCTCGTTGCGAATCTTCTTGCAGACTTCAAAACCATCAAGATCAGGCAACATGACATCTAGAACCATTGCATGAGGTCTGAACTCTTCT
>CAIJYZ010000122.1 GCA_903825015.1 uncultured Actinomycetes bacterium | reverse complement strand
TTCGTAGCCCTGACCCGCCATAAGCCCATCAGAGGCGGCAAGGCCAGAGAGCGAGTGCAAAACATCTTCGATCGATGTATCGGCAAGCAGCCCGTCTTCATTGTTATCCCGCAATGCTTTATCTAAATAAAGTGCAAGACCACCGTAATCAAGTTCGACGTATGATTTTGGATGAAACATTTCTAACCAGCCAAGTAGGTTTTCTAAATCCTGTTCAACTGGACCTTCACCAAATGCAGCAACAACTGTTTGGTGCGCAACTTCAGCACGGGCTTTGGCATTGGCAACCGTTGTGCGAGCTTTAGTAAATAGCCCATCTTTGTTTTCACCACGGATGCGTTCTTCTGGCATAAACAAAAGGAACCATCGCGGAGGAATAACCCACGTTTCATTTAAAATATGTGGAACTTTATCTTCCAATAAATCAACGCCAGCAGTTATAACTTCTTCCATCGCCGAAGAGACAAAATAAGGAACAACCGTGCTTGGTAGAGAATCTTTAAAATTATCCAATGCTGCCCAACAACGCGTTGCTGTTGACCACGGTGCAACATATCGCTCGCCATCTACATCAATGATGTGAACTCCATCTGGACGACCGGCAGGAGGTTCGGGAACTACAGTGCGTGCAAGTGCAAACTCTTCTTCGTGAATATAACTTTCCTCATTGATATCAACTGACTGCCACCGTAATCGATCAGCAGGTTCGAAAGCAGATAGAGGTTCGTATATGCGAAGTGAAGATACGTACGGAGTTGGTCTCACGCCCGTGGAATGTAATTGCCTTCAGCAAAGGGATCATCGTCATCCCGATTACGCGAAGGTTCTACGTCTCCATGAAGTTCTTTCGCAAGACGATCTAGATCCATATCTTGAGAGTTATATTTCAAATCACGTGCAACTTTGGTCTGTTTTGCTTTGGCTCGGCCGCGACCCATATGCGAGCTCCTTCACTGTTCACGTATTCGTCAGAGGCGTAGATTAGCGCGCTCTGTAGGTGCCTTCCAAAGTTGAGCGTGAATCGGAGGGCTTTCTACCCTGTACAACGCCCACGACCCAGGCTTTCATTCCCCGGGCGGCCAGGGAGGCTAGGGCCAAATCGGCAGAATCAGGAGAGACGATTGCCGTCATTCCGATGCCGCAGTTCCAAGTGCGCTCCATATCTTGCTGAGGCACTCCACCTACCTTTGAAAGAAACTCCATCTCAACTGGAATTGACCAAGTAGATCGATCATAAATTGCAGTGAGGTGTTCTGGAATAACGCGCGCTGTATTTTCTGCGATTCCCCCGCCAGTGATATGAGAAAACCCACGCAATTTTCCTTGCATTGATTTAATCAGTGCTAAACAGTCAAGGGCATATATCTCGGTAGGAGTTAAGAAAACTTCACCTGACGTTTTGCCGTATTCACTGACATGCGCATCTAATGAAAGATTTGCTGTCTTAATAATATGTCGGACTAAGGAAAAACCGTTGGCGTGAAAACCACTTGAAGGCATTGCAATTAATACATCGCCCGTCTGAACCAAATGGGCTCCAAGTTGTAAATCTGCATCAACAACACCTGTTGCAGCTCCTGCTACATCGAATTCATCATCATCTAATAAACCTGGGTGTTCAGCGGTTTCGCCACCAATTAATGCGGTACCTGCTTTTTCACACCCACGTGCGATTCCTGCAACGATTTCGGCAATACGTTCTGGGATTACTTTTCCAACTGCAATGTAATCAGTCATAAATAATGGTTCGGCGCCACAGACAACGAGATCATCCACGACCATTGCAACTAAATCTTCACCGATAGTGTCGTACTTACCAATGGCGCGTGCTATTTCAGTTTTGGTTCCAACGCCATCTGTAGACGTAGCAAGCAATGGCTTTTTCATATTCTTCAAAGCGCTTGCATCAAATAGTCCGGCAAAACCGCCAATACCGCCCATAACTTCAGGTCGAGTTGCTTTTGCGATAGACGCTTTCATCAATTCAACAGCGCGATCTCCTGCATCAATATCGACGCCTGCATCTTTATATGTACTCATTTAGTGACCGTGCACTTCCGTGATTTCAAGGCGCATCTTGCCCTCAGACATATCGGCAGGGATCCGAATTGGATATTTGCCCGTAAAGCAAGCCCCGCATAGCTTATTTTCATCGACCTGTGTGGATTCAATTAAGCCCTCTAAGGACACATAGCCTAGAGAGTCCGCTCCTATTGAACGGCGGATCTCTTCGACTTCTAATCCACTTGCCACTAGTTCAGCACGAGTTGCAAAGTCGATTCCATAAAAACATGGCCACTTAACTGGTGGTGATGAGATTCGAACGTGGATCTCACGCGCACCTGCTTCGCGCAGCATGCGAACAATTGCGCGCTGGGTATTTCCGCGAACAATTGAGTCGTCAACAACAACGATTCGTTTGCCTTCGATGATTTCACGCAAGGGGTTGAGTTTTAAGCGAATACCCAATTGGCGAATAGTTTGAGAAGGTTGAATAAAAGTACGGCCAACGTAGGAGTTCTTTACTAGACCCATGCCGAAAGGAATTCCAGATCCTTTTGCATAACCAATTGCAGCTGGAGTTCCTGATTCAGGAACAGGAATCACTAAATCAGCTTCAACAGGGGACTCTTTGGCCAATCGCTCACCGATACGAACACGTGTTGCATGGATACCTTGGCCAGCGATTGTTGTATCTGGACGGGCTAAATAAACATATTCAAACAAACAACCTTTAGGTTCGGCAGCGGCCCAACGGTTAGAACGAACTCCGTTTTCATCAATTGCAATAAATTCACCTGGTTCGATTTCACGAACAAAAGCTGCACCGACAATGTCCAGGGCTGCCGATTCTGAAGCGACAACCCAACCGTTTTCTAACTTGCCTAGAACTAAGGGGCGGACGCCATGGCGATCGCGAGCTGCATAGAGCGTATGTTCATCCATAAATACAAGTGAAAAAGCACCTTCAAGTTGCGGCAACACTGACATTGCACTTGCTTCAACGTTCTTCTCGTTTTGCAAGGAGATAAGCGCCGTCATGATTTCGGTATCTGTGGTTGCACCACGTTCGCGGCCAGCAGTTGGTTCCAGTTTTTGAACTAACTCAGCTAAATCCCCTGTATTTGTGAGGTTTCCATTGTGGGCCAAAGCCAGTGTTCCATACTTAGTTGGGCGCAAAGTTGGCTGGGCATTGACCCATGTGCTTGAACCAGTGGTGCTGTATCGGCAATGTCCGATTGCTAGATTTCCTGGCAGAGTTGCTAAATCACTTTCCGTGAACACTTGTGAAACTAAACCCATATCTTTGTACACAAGAATTCTGCTGCCATCACTTGTTGCAATTCCTGCAGACTCTGTACCGCGATGTTGCAGTGCATAAAGACCGTAGAAAGTTAGCTTTGCAACTTCTTCACCAGGTGCCCATACTCCAAAAACACCGCATGCATCCTGCGGGCCTTTATCTTCACCCAAGATATTGTGATTAAGCAATCCATCTGGGCGTCTCATGGTTGCATCCTAAGTGGTAAGTACTCAGAAAGATCTGCGCGAACACCGGATGCAATGATGTCGCCATTATTTAGCGCGTCAGCCCAAATAATTTCACCTTTTACTAACGCTAGCCATGTTGGTGCGCTCATCTCAATTACATTTGCTGGTGTTCCGCGGGTGTGTGTTGGGCCATCACCACATTGAACTGCAGCGTATGGCGGAATCCGAACTTCGATAGCACGACCGGGAGCTTTAGCAGTTAAGAGCGCGAGTGTGCTCTTAACTTCATCCATTACTTGTTGATCGCGCATGTGAATTAGCCAAACAATCGTGGGAAAGTTGAAGTATGAACTGTGCGAAGTTCTTCTAGTGGAATCACTGCATCATTAATCGTAAGTGAATCTCCACCAGTAATACCTAACTTTGAAATCACAATCGAGTACTTATTTGCTAACGATTCAAGTTGTGAAACTTTCTCTGGTTCAATAGCAACAATTACACGGCCCGGAGTTTCACTGAGCAAATCAATTGCTGGGTTTTCTAGTGAAATAGTTGCGCCGACGTTATAGCGCAAAACCATCTCAGTTAAGCCGGCAGATAATCCACCTTGGCTTAAATCATGGGCTGCAGTAAAGAAGGCATTACCCTCTAAGAGAAGCTCAATTAGGCGCATTTCACGGGCTAAATCAGCATCAGGAGACTGCCCAACGCGTTGGCCGTGTAAGAACGCCCATTCACTTCCAGCAAGATCTTCCTTAGTTTCACCCAAGAGATAAAGATCTAAACCGGCTGATTTATAACTCATCGGAGTTCGCTTACGAACATCCTGAATAACTCCAAGGACACCGATCACAGGAGTAGGCAAGATAGCAACTGAACCAGTTTGGTTATAGAAAGAGACATTTCCGCCAGTTACGGGAAGACCCATTTCAAGACAACCATCTGCTAATCCTCGAACTGATTCGGCAAACTGCCACATGACTCCTGGATCTTCGGGTGATCCAAAGTTAAGACAGTTAGTAACAGCAAGTGGGCGTGCGCCAGCGGTTGCTATATTTCTTGCCGCTTCTGCTAAAGCTAACTTGGCACCTTGATATGGATTTAAGTAAGACCAGTTGGCGTTTGCATCCGTTGAAATCGCAACTCCAAGATTCGTTGTCTCATCTAGTCGAACCATTCCTGAGTCATCAGGTTGAGCTTGAATCGTATTTCCTTGAACATATTTATCGTATTGCGCTGTAACCCAGGATTTATCGGCCAAGTTTGGAGCCCCTGCCAAGGTAAGAACTGCAGCTTTAATCTCTGCTGCACCGCTTGGCATTGGGGTGATTACTTTTTGAGAGTTTACTTGATCGATATATGCAGGTTGTACAAGCGGGCGGTTGTAAACCGGACCTTCATGAGCAACCGTACGAGGTGGAACATTGACGATTACTTCACCATTCCAGGTAATTTCAAGTCGGTCCCCATCGGTTACTTCACCAATAACCGTAACTGTTACATCCCACTTCTTACAGATTTCTAGAAAGCG
>CAIJYZ010000121.1 GCA_903825015.1 uncultured Actinomycetes bacterium | reverse complement strand
AAGGTGTCTGGCTTCTTAAAAAATCCTAGAGAAGAATATTGAAAGTGACTCCGACCAAGATTATGCCTAACGAGACAGTGGCAAAGTAGGCGGCTAGCAATTTTGGCTTCATTACCTTTCGAAGCAACATCGCCTCAGGAAATGAAAGGGCAGTAACGCTCATAGCAAAAGCTAAAAGTGTGCCCATCGGCATTCCCTTTTCGGAAAGTGCAGTAATTATCGGAATCACTGTGGCAATGCCTGAATACAGTGGAACGCCAATAGCTGTTGCAGCTAGAACTCCTGCGACTGGACCCCATGATGCAATTGTTTGAATTGCCGAAGTTGGAACCCAGCCATGGATTAAGGAACCGACGCCAACACCAATCAGTATGTAAACAAAGGTAGTTTTTACGGTATCGCGAGCTTCAAGAAGAGCTGCGTTTGCACGCTTTTGTAATGATGGCTTAATTACATTTCCTTGTGCATCAATAATATTTAAACTCTTAACCATCGAAATTTCAGTCAGACTTGGCTTAGCAAATTTGCGAAGTGCGATTCCGGCACCAACGGCAATTGCAAATCCCATTCCTGCGTATGCGCCAGCAATTCCCCAACCCACCGTAGTTGCGAGCATAATTACTGCGATCTCATTTACAAGCGGGCTAGCAACTAAAAAGGAGATTGCCTGGCTTACTGGAACTCCCCCTCGAACAAAACCCGTAAACACGGGGACCGCGCTGCAAGAGCAAAAAGGTGTAGCCATTCCGATTCCAGCTGCTATTCCATGGCCGCGAATTGAGCTTACTTTTTCCATGTGTTTGCGGACTTTATCGGCATCTATGTATGAGCGAAGAAATACTGCAGCAGTAGTAATTGCCGCAAGAAGGCTCAAAAGCCCAATGGAGTGAGATATAAAAAAGGAGATTGAATCTGTAGCGGCAGTTCCAAAGCCGGTTATATGAGACTTCAGGAAAGAACCAAACCAATAATCAGAGATAGCAAAAGATGCAATTAGCGCAATAAAGACGGCAACAGATTTCCAAAGAGACAGACCCGATTGCGCTTGTGCAGTCGGCGTGCAGCAAGCCGATTCTTCGACTACTGAGCTTGGAGTGCAGCAAGCGGAATTCGTTGTCTGGATTATCTTAAGTTCTTCAGCCATGATTTGTCCCATCGATTATCTTCGATATAAAGATTAAAGTACATATCGAAGAATGTCAATGTATAGTTAGGGCATGGCCAAAGCTCTAAACCTCACTAAATCACCTAAGACGCTCTCGACCCTCGCCGAGCAATTTAAGGCACTCGGGGATGAGACGCGGCTTGGATTGATGATGGCCGTGGCATCAAGTGAAAAAGCAGAAGCGTGCGTTTGTGATTTAACCCCTGAAACTGGGTTGGCTCAAAGCACGGTTAGTCATCATTTAAAACTTTTGGTTGATTCTGGGTTACTAACTAGATCTCAAAGGGGCAAATGGGCTTACTACTCACTGACTCCATCAGCTAAGAAACTTTTGAAGTAAAACAACCAAACCGACCAGATTCACAAAATCTAATGAAGTGGGCGAAGTTCGACTTTTCTATTGCATGCCTTTGATGCCCCAAAAGCCAAACTCCGGGCAATCTCTGGACTCTCTGCTTCAATCAACCAGAAACCACTAAAGTTTTCTTGTACACCAATGAATGGTTTGCCGGTGCTCAAATTCGCATCATTGCGATTATCAATAACTGTTGCGCTTTCAGGCTTTTCTAATCCCCAAGCAAATATCCATTGATTATCTGCTCTGAGTTGATCGTTAAAAGCATCGATTGCTTTCATCTCTTCAGGCGTTCCTAAACCTGACAGGTCATCAATCACAAAAATAATGAACTTTTTCATGGCTAAATTATAAATGCATGTTTGGCAACATGTCAGGTATATTTTTTAAAAAGCAGAACCCGCGGGTGGCGTAGTTTCAAAAAGCTCAATTTCCCAAAGTTTAGCAAGAGGTAGGGATTCAATATTTTGTAGAACAGCTTCTTGATCAGTGCCAAATGCTTCGATAAAGACAGTTCGTCTTGGCATAGCAACCTTGATGTTTCCAATTGCACCTTGCTCTTCTAAGAGCTTTGCCTGGGCTTGTTCAGCTGGAATCAAAGCGCGGATTTCGTCCTGAGTGACTCCCTCTTTAAAAGTTGCTACAACCATAAAACTCTTCACTTTTAGCTCGCATTCTAAGAAACTAGATTAACTTGACATGTCAACTATACATGATTTAATTGCTCCATGGCACAAAAAGGAATGAAGGAACTTGATTCCAAAGCTTGGCGGGCATTTCACAAAATCGGTACAAGTTTGCTACCCCACCTTGGTCGTCAGATCACTAATCATTCCGGTATCACTGGAGCGGAATATGTAGTGCTCGTAGCTCTCTCTGAAATTACTTCCCCTTCTGTAAACCTAAACCGACTTGCAAGCAGCTTAGGTTGGGAAATTAGTCGAATGTCTCATCAAATCACGCGCATGGATGAGCATGGCCTGGTTAAGAAAAGTAAAAATATCGAGGACTCTCGATGTTTCGACGTGAGCATCACTGCCAAGGGCCGCAAGATTGCAGAGTCCGCAATCCCACTGCAATCAAAGGAAATTAATCATTGCTTCAGTGAAATTCTCACTAAGCAGCAAAAAGAAGCACTTATTGAAATCTCAGATGCAATCGCTGCACACATGAGAGACAACCACCCAATCAACAAGAAAGTATCCCAATAAATGAAAATCGCACTTGATATCTTCGGAGCCCTTTTAGCATTCGCAGCAATTGGATCAGCCATCTCAAAGTTAAAAAAGGTCCCTGATGTAATGGAAGCTATGGCTAAAGTTGGCGTGAAACCAAAGCAGATCCCAGTACTTGCCTATATGGAAATCGCTGGAGGCTTTGGAATCATTGCTGGTATCTGGAGTAAGCCCCTTGGTGTATTGGCTGCTGCTTGTCTAGTTCTCTATTTCGCAGGTGCGCTTTATTCACACTTTTCTCGCAAGCATAAAGTTGCAGATTTCGGGGCTGCACTAGGAATCTTTGTAATTGCCTGCATTACAACTTTCTTGCAGTTCAAGCGTTAAGAATTACGAACTGAATTAAGGCTTGAATTAAGCTTTTACTGTTGAATTCCTAATAAGGAAATCTGCTGACTCTTTCAGGCTTAGGTCCGCTGGAATAAAGTCAATTCCCAACAATCGGTGGGCCTTTGAAGCATTTACATTCATTGGCTTACCGATTTGGGGCAGGATTGATTTAATAGATCCATCAAAAAGAGCTAACACATGAAGAAGGAACTTCGGAGCCTTTCCAGTCTTAATTTTGCTCTTTGGATAAGTTGTCTTAAGTAATTTTGCAATCTCGATAAATGAGCGCGTACCTGAAGAGGCAAGAATTCGCTGCCCTTTAGTTGATTCATTCTTTATCGCATCAACATGCATCTGAGCGACATCTCTTACATCAACAAGTGCGAATTTCAAATCTGGCAACATGGGGTCTTTACCTTTAAGGACTCTTTCAACCAATGAGATTGAAGAACCAAAATTCTTATCAAGTGGCGCACCAATCACGAGTACAGGATTGATTGTTGTAAGTGAGATTTCTGGTGCCTCATTGTTGACAAAGTCCCAGGCTGCCTTTTCGGCTAACGTTTTTGATTTTGTATAAGCACCGCTACCGACAGGGTGAGTTACGTCCGTCCACATCGTCTCGTCATAAGCAGAAACTCCTGCGGGTAAATCACAGCCATAAATCGAAGCAACGGATGAGGTCAAAATAACGCGCTTAACGCCAGCAATCTTTGCCGCACGTAATGCTCGCATAGTTCCTTCAACAGCAGGGCGGATAAGTTCATTTTCATCTTTTGGTGATGCAAGAGGAAAAGGCGATGCAGTATGTAATAAAACATCTATACCTTGCAGTGCAAGATCCCAACCAGAGTCCTTTTCTAGGTCGAGTTCTACAAAAGTTAATCGCGCATTAAGATTAGAAGAATCAATTAAGTGAGACGAAACAGCATCAATAACCTCTGCAGATTTCGACAAGCTACGTACTGAAGCTCGAACTAAATAGCCCTGATTGAGCAGTTGGAGCGCGATGTGCTTACCGATGTAGCCACTTGAACCTGTTAATAAGACTGTAGTCATGTGCAAAATTGTTTCACATTGACTTAAGAAGCGATAATTGAAATTTTCTAGCTAGTTGCTCTTAAGGTCTAAGCAACGGGAATTGCAATCACCATTTCATACGCTACATCCATAGGATTCAGTTGAGAGTTATAGATCTCTAAATGAGGGGCGGGACGCATCTCTTTGCCCGACTCCGGAAGCGCGACGCCATAAGCTTTTTGGTATGAGCCAGCAAGTTCCATAATGGGACCTGTATGGGTCACGGTGAAATATTCGCCTTCTGGAATATCAACACTTGATAACCCTTCCGGAACTTCAAAATCTTGGCTAACTATTGCGCCAGCGAAGTAATCCATCGGAGCATCAAAGGACATGCTTGGTATAGATGCACCATAGAAAGTATCAGTCTTAACTAGCTCGGTATTTCCTGCCTTAGCAAAGAATTCTTTCCAGGCAGTAGGTATCGCTTGAGGATCGTATTTGGCCTGGTTGAAAATAGTAAAAATCGAAGTTTGGACTCCAACCAATTTGCCCTGCGTCATAATTAGTGTTTCAGACATTGGGAAATTTTATCAGTCGTTCATAAATATGGAAGAGCCGCCTTGTAAGCCCGGGTTCCACCATGTTTCCCAACCACCCAATATAGAATTTTCGCATGACTAACAAGCCCACTATTCGAACAATCATGATCAATGCTAATGATGCCCCTCGGGCCGTCGCTTTTTGGTCTGCATTCCTGCAATTACCTGCGGGAGAAGAGGAGATGGGTCCCTTCACTTTCTTTAAACGCAAAGAGAGTGAAGGTTTTTCGATGGCTGTTCAGAAATCTGAAACTCCATTGTTACCAAACTCTGCAATACACGTAGATATTGCGGTAGCCGATTTAGACCAAGCTGAGAACCTCATTAATCAACTTGGTGGGAAAGTTACTAAAAAGGTTGTGCTCGATGGTGGGTTTGAATATCGAGTAGCTGAAGATACCGAAGGCAATCATTTCTGCATTTTTGTAGAAGTTGCTAGTTGAGGAAAAAGAAGAGCCGTCCTATAAGGACGGATTTCCAAGAGACGCATTTATGATTACGCGGTAGTCTCCAATCATGAAGTTAAGGATTGCTCTAATTCTGTCGACCATCTTGTTAACTAGTTGTAGTTCTTCTGGTGCTCGCATCTCATCTGACGGTATAGAAACAGTCGCCGGTCACGTGCCAACAAATTGTGAAATTGCTGAAGTAATCAGTGAATTTAGCGCTCAAGTTCCTGGGTCGAAATTTGTTCCAACTGATTGGCAGCCTTCCCACAATACTGATTTGGAAGCAGCCATTAACAATCAAGGAATTGCCTGCACCTATGGAATTCAAGTAGCTGAAATAGGTGGAACTATTCTCTGGGCATCAAATTCCAAAAATGTTTGGGATGAACGCAAACAATCTTGGATTGATGCAGGCGAAACTCCAATTGATCTTCCCAGCATTGAGGAGACATCAGCGTACGTTTTGCAAGAAGGAACCTCAGCCGATGAACTGCATGTGTGGCGAATTAACCTGTTAATTCGGGGAGTTTGGATACAGGTAGGTGCATCATTCTTACAAAACCTGGATGAGGCACTTCCAATTATCAAAGCATCCATAGCAGCGATAGACAAATAATCGGTTTTATAAGAAGAGTCGCCCTATAAGCCGGATCCTGTAGTTCTTGCGAACTGATCACCATCCATCTAGATCTGTAATTACTTACAGATTCAAGCAACCTACCCGTTGACTCGAGCGAGCAGCTCTCAAGCGCCAACTGCATGGTCTT
>CAIJYZ010000120.1 GCA_903825015.1 uncultured Actinomycetes bacterium | reverse complement strand
TGCCCCATTCCCACCCGAGGGTGAGCGGAGTTTTTTATTGTCCCGAGTAAATACTTAGGCTTTTATAAATAAGGATCCCGAATCTTGAACCGTCACGTACTTCTTCAGTGCGCGTTCGGCTGGTCCATTAATGACGGCGCCAGTAAATCCATTGAAAGCCGATCCGTGACATGGACACGCTAGATCACTTTTAACAGCCTCGACCGTGCAACCTTGGTGAGTGCATGATGCACTGAAGACTTCATAAGTAGATCCCTTGCGTGAAACTGCAACTGAAAATTTCGTTGCTCCAGCAGGTTTAACTTCCACAACTTGAACTTGGCCATCGGCTATGTCGCTTAACTTTGCAACAAAGACAGGTTCAGCAACTGCTGCCGAGGCCGAGGCAGATGCAGATCCTGCTGGAGTTGGAGTTGGTTTGGTGTAACCCTTAATGGGTACGCCTTGATTCCACACTAAGTTTTTACCTTTTTTAATACAGGTATAGAGCTTGTTGCGAAAGATGACTGTCTGTCCAAGCCGTGTTGGCTTGATGAGTGGCCCAGTGGCTGCTTGCGCGCCACCGCCAATGAGTGAAAGTAATGAACCGGTAATGACTGCTAAAAAATTTCTCCGTAATAGGGTCACGCGGATTAACTTAATACATGCTGCCTTAGAAAACGGTGCGAAATCTCTCGCAACTTGCTCGTGCTTGCCTCGCTTTTAACTCGCACGTATTTTCATTTGATGCAAGTACTTTGCATCAAGGGCGATTACAAGCGACTAAACAGTTACGCGGTATCCAGCAGCGATTACTGCGCGCGAAATTGCTTCAGCATCTAAGGCACCAGCAGAGACGACTACTGCTTGTGCATCAACAGCGCTTGCCTTAACTTCGCTGACTCCATCTAGCTTGCTTAACTCAGTCGTTACGCGACCTTCGCAGTGCCCACAAGTCATTCCAGTGATCTTTACAATCGTTTCGCTCATTGATATCCCCTTAATTCAATCGCTTAATCATTGCAGCCATCTGGGCAAATTGCGCCTGATTAATCGTGACAATTGCCTCAATCTATTGGCGTACCAACAACCAGCCCGGCTTGAACTATAAATCGCATTGGTGCGTTGCCGATATGATCAAAGGGAAAGCTGGTGCTCAAAGTTAAAGCAGCCTCTTTTGTACGCAAAATTGCAGAATTATCATCATCCTGCACTACTCGAAATCTCTGAACCTCAAAAATAAACACACCTCGATCTGTGCGGGCAGTGAGACGATCTCCTACTCTAAGTTTTCCAAGGTTTTTCAATGCTAAATCAGAGTGCCCCGTTAAAACAGAGTTATCACTAAAGCCAGGAAGCACGCTGTCAACGTAATGCCCAAATCCTCGATCCAGCTCTTTTGTTCCTGTTCCTTCGACAATAGGAAGAACTTCATTTAGCCGAGGAATTGATAGGGATCCAATGACATCTCCCTCAGCGAGTTTCTCTTTTGCTAATGATTCTTGTGAACTTTCGAGGGGCACTAATAAAGGGATGTGATCAGCGGTGGATGTTGAGTTCATTTCAATAATTGCAAAAGCTCCATAACCGGTTGTGCCTACTCCAAAGGTAATCATGACGCTAGACACGATTGATAATGCATTTCGTGAATGAAACATGTCATGCCTCTCCACCAAAACTTCTGGCGATACTTCAATTATAGAGAGAAAACAAAAGAAAACAAAGTAGTGGCGATGGCACTCACGATGAAGGTGCGGGGGCACCATCGAGCACTACAACGTGAACTGCAGCGATTCGCATGCTTTTCACAATAATTTTGTGTTGCTAATCACCAAAAACTTCGGCCGTTGTCACAGCATGAGCTTTACGCCCTGGAAGTTCGTATTCAGTAAATGAGGCATTTAAGTCATCAACTAGAACTTCGGCGCTAATCGACTGACCTTCAAACTTGTAATCAGTTGTTGTGTGCGCGTCTTCAATCAACGTTACGTCGTATCCGCGATCCAATGCTCCATGACTGGTATGGCGCACGCAGTTATTTGTCTGCGCACCACAAACATATACATGTCCAACATTTAATTGGACAAAAATTTCTTCCAAATTCGTTGCTTCAAAAGAGTTTCTATATAGCTTGCCGACTTTGATTTCAGAATCCAACGGCATTAGCTCAGGAACAATCTTCCAATCATCTGACCCAATTGGCATCCAATCATCAGAGTGCTGAACCCACACCACCGGCACTCCAGCTGCGCGCGCCTTATGCACTGCATTATTAATATTGACGATTACCGCTTCTTTATTAAAGGCACCGTCAACGACTTGATTCTGAACATCGATAACTAACAGGGCTGAATTAATGCGGGCTAGTGTGGTCATAGCCCAAGATTACTGCAGATGAATCCCGAAGGCCTTGCGGAATCAATCTTCACTAAACCCTCACCTGCAATTAACCTGCAAGCACCAACCCCGTCACCTACCTGCGCAATTATTGCGCCATGGATCCGTCACATTCATTATTTATATTCGCCGCCAAGTTGAATCGCCTTCACGAAAGCGACCATTACGGTCAACTAGAACTCAACGAACGTGCCATCTTTTCCCGCTCTCGTCGCGCCATCGAACGATTCGATGAAGCTCTTCATCGCGAACGGGCAATCACCACCACCGTCAAATCCGCCTAACCCCCAAAACAATCAAAGACCCTTAAGGCAACTTAGGGGTCTTTGTGTTTGCCAAAAGTTAACCTGACATTAAGCAAATACCTTGCAGATACCAATTGGTAGTCAACAAGGATTTAACTGCTTCCCCAAAGCAAACTCAACGATAGAAGGGAAGTTGCCATGTCTGTTCTGCAAGATTTTCCAACTTGTTATGTCTGTCGCTCGATTGAACTTGAAATTATTAACAACGAAGATTTTGGCCCAATGACTTTGTGCAATGAATGCGGTTATTCATGGATTGCAACCTTTGAAGAATTGGCTACTCCCCTACTAATTACTAAAGCTTCATAAAATAAAAACCCTCTCGCAACGTGTACGAGAGGGTTTTTACTTACCTTAAATTATGGAGCAGGTACTGTGTGTACGTCTAGGTTTTCCTTGACGATGTGAACCTTGAATGTCCATAGGTTCTCAGCACGTGGATCGATAATGAGTTCAACCCAGTGATTAAACCCTGAACCAAATGTCTGAACACGTGTGAAGTTCTCAACTAATGAACCCTTGTCCTTTTCGACAAGCTTTCCAGCTGTTTCATTCATTGGCATATCAACTTGGTACCAGTGCTCATCGCCATTTTGTAGCAATACTGGCTTCTTGAACTTCAAAGTATTTGTAAGCAACGCCTGCTTTACATTTGCAAATGCTGCAGTGTTTTCATTGTTTGGTGCAGCTGCATCGCGTGCATAGCCTTCCCAGTCCATGTTGGCCTGAACAACAACAATTACTCCAACTGATCCATCTGAAACTGCCTTAGCGAAACCCTTGTTGATCCATGCAACGTTTGCTGCATCGCGAGCTTTGTATTCAGCATCGTTTCCATCAACTGCTGTGTCGTTGTATGTCTTAAACGCTGGTGTTGCAACTGCTGAGTTGTTTGCAGATCCCGGAACGTGAGGATAGATGTAAGTAATTCCCTTAAAGCTAAACATCTGCATTTCTGGATACTTTGCATCGTGTGAAACAGAGATGCGTGAACTTGGAGCGCCAAGGGCGATGTATGAACCATCGGCCTTCTGGAAGAAGTTTGAACGCACTAGTGCCAAACGAGTCATTGGATCAAAGCCGCCCTTTACTGCACGGTCACAGTCAACCCATTCGTTATCGCCAACTGTGTAAAACACTGGCTTATTAAACTTGTCGAAGAAATTTGTCTTTAGCGCTGGATATGCAGCATCGGTGCACTTGTCACCCTTGCCGCTCATAGTGTCGCCATCAAATGAAACAAGGCTCACACCTGATTCGTTGATCGCATTGATTACGGCTGGTGTCTGTGTAACGCCTTTAGCGTCATATGGCATATCGCCAATTAGTGCGATGCTGTGTCTGAAAGATGTAACAGCATTTGCTTGTGGGGCAACATTGCTTGCAAATGCAAGTGAGATAGCTCCAGCGATGAGAACTGCGATTGTGCGCTTAAGCGCCTTGCCTGAGGTTAAGTTATTCACGGACGTATCTTTGTTTTCGAAAGTGTCTAATTGGAAAACTAATGGATGCTGCAAACTAAACAATGTGCAAACATAGAAATCGGGTTTAGATATTGAAGTGTCCAGATGCGAGTGAGTTTAGGAAGCAAAGTAAGGTTTAATCCGGGAAGCAAAGTTGGAGTGAGAAGTAACCCCAACCCTGCCCTATCCCTCGTATTTCACACCCTCGAAGATGCTGATGCGATCTTTATGCAGCAAGGTTAAAACAAACTCAAAATTGGCTTAATAAATGGCGAACTCATAGTGAAATCAAGATTCAGCCTGGGCTGCGAAGGCTAAGGGATATTCTTGGCCCCGTGCCTACGCTTCGATCTCTTCTTGACTCACCTGATCAATCTGTGCGCCTAAAGGCAGCCCTTGATGCAGGAACTTTTCCTCAGGATGAATTTATCGAAGACCTTATTTCGCAGTGCGCGATTGAGCCAGACTTTTTTGTCAGAGATACCTTGTCATGGGCGTTTATGAGAAATGATGTTGCAAAAGTTGTTAAGCGTTTAGAAACTGAGTTGGATT
>CAIJYZ010000119.1 GCA_903825015.1 uncultured Actinomycetes bacterium | reverse complement strand
GATTGCACTCAATGATTTGTTGTTACCAGTTGTTAAGGGTTACGGATCAGAGAAATCATGGACACTTCTTGGAACTGAATCACTACAAACATTTGGTGGCTCTGGCTTTACGCAAGATTGGCCGCTCGAACAATATGTTCGTGATGCAAAGATCGACACTTTGTATGAAGGCACCACCGCGATTCAAGGCCTTGATTTCTTCTTCCGCAAAGTCGTTAAAGATGGTGGACGCGCACTTGGTTTGCTTGGTAAAGAAATTCAAGCATTTGCTGAAACTGGTGGCGCAAATACAACAGAAAAAGCAGCCCTCGTAAAAGCCCTTGGTGATTTAAATGCAATCGTTGGTGTGCTTGTTGGCCATACAATGGAATCACAGAGTGATCCTGCAAAGATCTACGAAGTAGGTTTGAATTCTTCGCGTTGCTTAATGGCTGTAGGAGACATCATCACTTCATGGTTATTACTACGCCAAGCCGATATTGCTATTGAAAAACTTCCAACTGCTACTGGTAAAGATAAAGATTTCTATACTGGCAAAATTGCAGCTGCACAGTTCTTCATTAAGAACTATCTGCCTCATATCACTGCAGATCGTAAGATCGTTGAAGCAACCGATGGCTCCATTATGGAACTACCAGAAAGCGCCTTCTAAACCGCTATCCTTACGGGATGCTTACGCGCTATAAGGGAGAAATTCTTACCCTGCTTGGTGCGGTTTTCTTTTCATTCAACGGTGTTATCTCCAAGTTGGTTTTAACCTCTGGTCTTTCATCTATGCGCTTAACTCAAGTGCGCTGCGGTGGTGCCTTTGTTTTTCTTGGACTTTTTATGTTCTTTCGCCATCGCAATAAGCTCAAAGCCATGAAAGCTGAAATACCCCTGCTTTTTGTTTACGGGATTATTGGCTTTTTAGCGGTACAAGCCCTTTATTTCGTAGCTATTACACGCCTTCATGTGAGTATTGCTTTGATCCTCGAATTCACCGCGCCAATCTGGATTGTTCTGTGGCTTCGCTTTGTAAAACGCAAAGTCGTTCCGCAGTTGATGTGGGTAGCGATCTTTCTAGCTTTTGGCGGTCTTATTTTAATTGCACAAGTTTGGAAAGGCAGCACCTTAGATCCAATCGGTGTTATGGCAGCGTTATTGGATGGAATTGTTTTGGCAGCGTTTTTCTTACTCGGGGAAAAACTAACGGGTAAGCGCGACGTTGAATCGTTAATGGTTTATGGATTTGGTTTCGCCTCAGTTGGTTTAGCGATTGCAATGCCGTTGTGGTCATACCCAACAGATATTTTTACCCAATCAATGAATCTGCAGGGGCGATTTGCTGGGTATAACGCTCCAGGCTGGGTATTAATCGCTTGGGTAATTGTTATGGGAACAATCGTTCCCTACCTGTTAGTCGTTAATGGATTGAAATTATTATCGGCATCTACAAGCAGTGTTATGGGAATGGCAGAACCAGTTTTGGCTGGTGTCTTTGCCTGGATCTGGTTATCTGAAAAGTGGAGCTTGATTCAATTAGTTGGTGGAGTAACTGTAATTATTGGAATCATCTTGGCCGACAAAGCACGTTCTGCAGCGCATTAATTAAGCGCCGAAGACAACACCATCTGTTGGAGGCGCCTCGCGCTGTTGTGTCCAATCTTGTCCGCCACCAGGGTTTTGCGGCATGTCATAGAAGCGTGCATAGTGCAGCTGAGCTGAAACGGTAATTGTTTTCGTTGGGCCGTTACGGTGCTTAGCAACAATCAAATCTGCTTCACCAGTACGGTTTTGTGAGTCATACATATCATCGCGGTGCAAGAGAATTACTACGTCGGCATCTTGTTCGATCGAGCCTGACTCACGCAGATCTGAAAGCATCGGCTTTTTATCGCTTCGTTGTTCAGGGCCACGGTTGAGCTGGGAGATAGCAATAACAGGGATATTTAGCTCTTTTGCCATCAATTTAAGGTGGCGAGAAAACTCAGAAACTTCTTGTTGACGGTTTTCAACGCGCTTGCCTGATGACATCAACTGTAAGTAATCGATAACGATGAGCTTGAGATTATGGCGTTGTTTTAGGCGACGTGCCTTTGCGCGGATCTCCATCATTGAAAGATTGGGTGAATCATCGATAAATAAGGGTGCTTCAGAGATTTCTCCCATACGACGAGCAAGGCGCGACCACTCATCATCAGATAACGTACCTGCACGAATATTATTTAATCCAACGCGAGCTTCGGCCGAGAGCATACGCATTGTGATTTCAGATTTGCTCATTTCAAGAGAGAAGATGACCGAGGTTTGGCCTTCATGAATCGAAGCGTGACGCGCAATATCAAGACCCAATGTTGACTTACCAACTGCAGGACGTGCTGCCAAAATAATCATATTGCCGGGATGAAAACCATGTGTGAGTGCATCAAGATCTTTAAATCCACTCTTAACGCCTTCAATTCCCACGCCTTTTGAAATCGCTTCGATCTCATCGAGTGCTTGAGGAAGCAAAGTTGAAAGTTGTACATAATCTTCTGATGCACGACGTTCTGTAACTGCATAGACCTCGGCCTGTGCTTGGTCAACCATGTCATCGACTTCACCTTCGGCGGTGTAACCGAGTTGAACAATTTTTGTACCAGCTTCTACTAATCGGCGCATGATTGCATGTTCGCGAACAATCTTTGCGTAGTAACCTGCGTTTGCAGCAGTTGGAACAGATGAAATTAATGTGTGCAAATATGGTGCACCGCCCGCGCGTGCAATATCTCCGCGCTTTGTAAGTTCGGATGAAACCGTAACCGCATCAACTGGTTCGCCACGACCATATAAATCAATAATCGCGTCGTAAATTAATTCATGTGCTGGGCGATAGAAATCGCGATCGCGAATAATTTCGATGACATCGGCAATTGCATCTTTCGATAACAACATTCCGCCGAGAACTGATTGTTCGGCGATTAAATCTTGTGGAGGAGTGCGTTCGAAATCTGCACCGATTGAACTAACGTTGTTATCTCGTGCTGGGCGATTGTTAGGAAGTTCGGCGATGCTCACGCGTTTAACCTCCCATTTACGACTGACAAATGCTTCTGTCTGTGTAGGCGTAACTTAGGCTCCAACCCCTATCGCAAGCGAGAAAGACTCCTAAGTGGTGGGGATAAAGCTGTGGATAAGTGGGTGGATAAGCGTGTTTTCCTGTGTACAAACCGGTGGATGAGATGTGGGTAAGTCGGCCACAATCTCCTTGAGACTGAAAAACCGCAGGTCAGAGGCGAAGGCTTTTGCAGTGGTCTGTGTATAGAAGTATTTTGGAGAATCTTAAATTGTGAGATTTAGGCGCGAATGCGTTCGTTGTTTGGATCAAATAAAGGTTCGGCTGAGATTGTTCCGCTGCGCCAGGTGCCAAAGAATTCTACTTCAACCTTTGTCCCGACTTCTGTCCTATCAATTGGCAAGTAAGCATAAGAAATAGCTTTCTTGATTGTGTAGCCCTGTCCGCCAGATTTAATTCGGCCAATAATTTCTTCACCTATACGAATCGGCTCAGAACCAAATGGCACACAGGTGATGTCATCAAAAGTAATGGCAACTAGTTTGCGCGTGAGATTGGCTTGAGCTGCAACGGCTGCAGCTTTGCCATGAAAGTTTTCCTTCTTTAGTGAAACTGCAAAACCAAGGCCTGCCTCATATGGATTAGTTTCAGTATTAATCTCTCCTGCCCATGCTCGATAACCTTTTTCAAGACGTAAGGATTCGATTGCTCGATAACCGCAAGGCTTAATACCATGTGATTTTCCTGCGGCGATAATTCTTTCCCACAGTTCTAAAGCTTGTGCAACAGGAATGTAGAGTTCCCAACCAAGTTCGCCAACATATGTAAGTCGTGTTGCACGTACCGGTATATCGGCAATTGTAATTTCGCGAGAGTGCATAAATCCAAATGCTGAATGTGAAAGATCTGCATCGGTGAGGCTCTGTAAAATTACCCGTGACTTAGGGCCCATAATTCCAAAGCAGGCAAGTTCTCGGGTGATGTTTGTAATTTCTACTTCATCAAATGAATGCTCTCGACGCATCTTTTCGAGCCATCCAAAATCATGCACCGCAAATGCAGTACCTGTAACAATTAGAAACTCGTTATCACCTGTTTGGGTAACGGTGTAATCAGATTCGATCCCGGCTTTCGAATTCAATGCTTGTGTATATGTGGTTCTACCCACGCCCTTAACGACATTATTTGCGCAGACATAGTTCAGAAACTCTGCCGCACGAGCACCGCTGACACGTGCTTTGGCAAAGCTGGATTCATCAAATAAACCAGCGTTATTACGGGTTGCATGGTGTTCTACTTGAACAGAATTAGACCAGTGATTTCCTAGCCAATCCTTAGGGCGCAATGCATCGTTTCCGATATTGGTGGAGTAAAAATTAACGCGCTCCCATGAGGCTTTTTCGCCGAAAATAGCGCCATTGGCCTTGTGCCACTCATATACCGGAGATGTAAATTTTGGTCGTGCAGATTTACGCTCCTCATTTGGGTAATGGATGTCGTAATACTCTTCATAGTTTTCGGTAATGCGCTGCAAAGTAAAGTCCGGTGATTCATATGATGAACCAAAGCGCTTGATATCCATATGCCATAGATCCATTGTTGGTTCACCGGCCACAACCCATTCGGCAACTACTTTCCCGATGCCACCAGCGCCAGCGATTCCATGCGCGCAGAAACCTGCTGCAACAAAAAATCCACCTACTGATGTTTCACCTAAACAGAACTCGTTATCTGGCGTGAATCCCTCAGGGCCATTAATAAAGTTTTTAATTCCAACTTCCGACATCTTGGGTACGCGCTTTTGAGAGGCTTCGGCGATATCAATGAAACGATCCCAGTCTTCAGGCAACAAGGAGTTGTTGAAGTTTTCAGGAATATCATCGATATTTTTGTAATCGGCAGACCAAGCCTTTGATGTTCGCTCGTAACCACCCATTAATAGTCCAGAAACTTCTTGGCGGAAATAAATGAGATTATCGGGATCGCGTAGCGATGGCAGGAATGGTGCATCGGCTGCCATGAAGTTATCGGTAATTAAATATTGATGACTCATTGGAACAATTGGAACTCGTACATTAACCATGCGTGCGATTTGAGGCGCGTACATTCCCCCGCAGTTAACAACGATCTCGCATTCAATCTCACCTTTATCGGTCACAACACTGCTCACGCGCCCGTTGGTTGTTTTGATTTCAAGAACGCGCGTGTGAGTGAAAATCTTTACTCCCTGGCGTTTTGCTCCAGCAGCAAGTGCCATAGCTAACTGTGATGGATCAACTTGACCATCAGAGGCCATGTAGCAGGCACCGACCACGCCATCTAAATCAATAAGTGGAAATAAGTTTTGGGCTTCCTGTGGTGAAATCTCGTGTAGATCTAAACCGAAAGTCTTAGCCCAGCCAATTTGGCGGCGAATCTCCTGCATGCGTTCTGGGGTGGAAGCTAATTTGATGCTGCCACATTCACGCCAACTTGGTGGCGTATCTGTTTCTTGTAGTTTTCTATAAAGATCAACGGAGTGCATATTCATCAAAGTTAAAGTGGGATCTGCCCGAAGTTGACCTACCAGACCAGCGCTATGAAAAGTTGAGCCGCTCGTTAACTCGTTTCGGTCAAGCAGGATGACATCTTTTTCACCCAGTTCAGCCAAGTGATAGGCAACGGAAGTTCCGCCAACGCCTCCACCAATGATTACGATTTTTGCTCTACTTGGGACTACTGACACGGTCACTTCTGAAATGTATCCTGAAGCGGTGTCTACGGGTAGTGGTTTAGAAGATGAATTTTCTGCACGGTTCAACAAGGTTGCTCTTTTGCAAACGCGGACATCAATTAAAGAACTTTCGGGAGGATTAACAAATAGAAATTTTCTAATTGAAACCCCTGTTGATAAATATGTGGCACGGGTCTCAAGCAACTCTTCTTCTCTGCTGGCAATAGACCGAGGATCCGAGTTCACTAACTCAACAATTGCTGGGCTAGGTGGTGTTGGCGCCAAGGTTTTAGATTATTTACCGGGGGAGGGTTTACTTCTTATCTCGTATATAACTGGCAAAACATTTGGAGTAGATGACGTGGCAGCTAACTTGCCACGTATCGCAACCAGTCTGCGCAATCTTCATTCATTGCAGCCTTTTGACCATGAGTTCAATATGTTTGACACCCAAAAACGATATTTATCTATTGTGCAAGAGCAAGGTTTTAGAGTTCCTGTTGGTTACTTGAATTTTGAACCTATGGTTGCTCAAATCAAAAAGGCTTTTGAGGTTCTATTTGAAGGATTAGTGCCATGCAACAATGATTTGCTGCCAGGAAATTTCATTGATGATGGAGAAAAGATCTGGCTCATTGACTATGAATACTCTGGCAATAACGATGCCTGCTTTGAGATCGGCAACGTATGGGCTGAAGCTTTCCTGCCGCTAGAAGCTCTGGAAGAGTTAGTAACTGCTTATTACGGCGCTCATCGTCCAGATAAAGTCGCACGCGCTTGGTTG
This sequence comes from uncultured Actinomycetes bacterium, assembly GCA_903825015.1. GTDB lineage: Bacteria > Actinomycetota > Actinomycetes > Nanopelagicales > Nanopelagicaceae > Planktophila. The sequence goes on along the minus strand of CAIJYZ010000119.1, from coordinate 713 downwards.
TGGGCTTTGGTCGGAAAGTATGGCTGGACGCTGTGGGCTTCGATTCAAGATTCAGTCAGCGATATTGAATTCGATTTCTGGGAGTGGGGTATGGCGAAATACGATCTTGCACGCAGTGAGTTTACGAGCGATTATTTTAAGAATTCATTAGTTGCAGTTACAACAAAGTAAGTACAAATAAAAAAGCCCGCCGCATACGCGACGGGCCCTCTTAATTTCTTTCGAGTTATTCAGCAACTACAGAAATCGTAACCTTGGCAACGATGTTGTGGCCAAGTGAGACCTTAACTTCGTGGTTACCAGTCTTCTTGATATGTCCGGCAGTCTTAATAGAGTGACGATCGATATCTAGACCAACTGCAGCTTTGATTGCTGCTGCAACATCTTTATCTGTTACTGAACCAAAGAGAGCGCCCTTTGCGCCGACCTTTGCCTTGGCAACAACTGCTGCTGACTCAAGCTTGATCTTGATCTCTTTAGCGTGGTCGATATCGCGGACTTCACGAGCTGATTTCGCACGGCGAATGCTCTGAATCTGCTTTTCTCCACCAAGTGACCATGCAATTGCATTTCCGCGTGGCAACAAGAAGTTGCGTGCGAAGCCATCTTTAACAGTTACAACATCTCCTGCAGAGCCAACGCCTGCAACTTCACGAGTAAGGATGAGTTTCATAGTCAGTTCCCCTTATCGCGCTGTTGATGTGTAAGGAAGT
>CAIJYZ010000118.1 GCA_903825015.1 uncultured Actinomycetes bacterium | reverse complement strand
GCAAAGGTTATTGCTAAGGGAATGATCGATAAGGGCACAGATGTTATTTATTCAGCTGCTGGTGGTTCAGGTGCGGGTAACTTCGCAGCTGCAACTGATGCAGCAAAGGCTGGCAAGAAGGTTTGGACTATCGGAGTTGACTCTGATCAGTACCTATCAGCTTCAGCTGCTGAGAAGAAGAACATGCTCACATCAATGCTAAAGCGCGTTGACCGTGCGGTTTATGACGTAATTGCAACATCAGTTGCAGGTTCATCAGTTAACGACGTTCTAGATGCCAAGGCTGGTATCTACGGTCGCCACTATGACCTAACACTTGATGGCGTTGGAGTTTCATACTCTGGCAACTACATCACAAAGTACAAGGCTGCAATCGACAAGGCTGCAGCAGCAATCAAATCTGGAAAGATTAAGGTTCCAACAGTTCCAGCAAAGTAATAATCACTCATTAAGTAGTGGCATTTGGCCCAACAATGGAGTTAAATCTCCTTGTTGGGCCAAATGTTTTTTATTCATCAACTCAAAGGAGAGTATGTAAGTGTCAGTTGCCGTAGAACTGCGACACATCTCCAAGCGCTTCCCAGGAGTCATCGCAAATAAAGATGTATCCATGAGCGTAGAAACCGGCACAGTGCATGCCCTTGTTGGCGAAAATGGCGCTGGCAAGTCAACTGTTATGAAGATTTTGTATGGCATGCAACGCCCAGATAGCGGCGAGATTTTAGTTAATGGCACAGCAGTTCACTTCAAAAATCCCAATGATGCAATTGATGCAAGTATAGGAATGGTTCATCAGCACTTTATGCTGGCCGATAACTTCACAGTTTTGGAAAATGTAATTTTAGGTTCAGAACCAAAGCACGGGATAACTATTGATTTTGCGGCAGCTCGCAAGAAGGTTGTCGAAATGGCGGCGCAGTACGGTCTAGACATAGATCCAGATGTTTTAGTTGAAGAACTCGGTGTTGGTCAACGTCAACGCGTAGAAATCTTGAAGGTTTTATATCGCGGTGCCCGTATTCTAATTTTCGATGAACCAACTGCCGTCTTAGTTCCTCAAGAAGTGGATGATTTATTTAATGCGTTAAAAGGCCTTCGCGCTCAAGGGATGGCGATCATTTTTATCTCTCACAAACTTGATGAAGTACTTCGAGTGGCAGATGATGTGACTGTAGTCCGTGCTGGTTCAACAGTGGCTGAAGTTAAATCTAAAGATGTAACTGCGCGTCAATTGGCAGAGCTCATGGTCGGTAGCGAACTTCCACAGCCAACGACTCATGGAGATACTCGCCGTCCCGAGATCACATTGGCGCTTAAAGATGTTTCGATTCCTACTAAATCAGGAAGCCGCGATCTAATCTCTAAAGTTACTTTTAACTTGCATGCTGGAGAAGTAGTTGGAATCGCAGGAGTTGAAGGCAACGGTCAGGCCGAGCTTGTAGAAGCAATTATGGGCTTGCGCGAATACACGGGAGTAATTGAATTTTCAGGTCAAGATATGAACCATCTATCCGTTGCTCACCGACGTGACTTAGGAATTGGTTTAATTCCTGAAGATCGTCAACGCCAAGCAATGATGATGGAATCACCGCTTTGGGAAAATAGAATTTTGGGGCATCAGCGCGGCAAGCCAGTGATGAATGGTTTTGTGCTTGATAAGAAAACAACAATTGTTGACACTAAAGCGATTATGGAAGAGTTTGATGTTCGCGCCCCTGGCCCACAGACTTTGGCTGCCGCGCTTTCTGGAGGAAACCAGCAGAAGTTCATTGTTGGACGTGAAATGAGCAAAGCACCTTCATTACTAGTTGCATCGCATCCAACACGTGGTGTTGATGTTGGCGCACAAGGAGCAATTTGGGAAGAACTACGCCGTGCGCGTGAAAAGGGAATGGCCATTGTTCTCATATCAGCGGATCTTGAAGAGCTAATTGGAATGTCTGATCGATTGCTGGTGATGTTGCGCGGCGCAATTACTGCAGAACTTGATCCAGCGAAAACTACTCCCGAACAATTAGGTTCAGCGATGACAGGTGCAGCATGAAAAAACTAAAGCTTTCTACTGTACTACTGGCTCTTGCAGCGCCCCTTGCGGCAGCAGTTGTCTCAATTATTATCTCTTCAGTAGCTGTTCTTGCTTCAAAAAAATCACCATTTGATGCCTATAAAACTATGTGGGATTTTGGAACAACCTCGGGTTCGCTTATGCAGGTACTTAATACGGCAACGCCTTATTACATCGCAGCAGTTGCGATTGCAATTACTTTCCGCGCCGGTCTATTTAACATCGGCGTCGAAGGTCAACTGCGTTTAGGAGCAATATTTGGTGCTTACTTTGGCGCGAAATTTATCCTTCCACCAGTTCTTCACGTTATTGCAATCATGGTTATTGCCATGACAATCGGTGGCCTCTGGGCTGCGATTGCCGGTTATTTAAAAGTTAAACGTGGAGTGAGCGAAGTTATTTCTACCATCATGCTTAACTCCTTAGCCGGCGGGCTGTCCTCATATTTATTAGCAAATTACTTTGTAGATCGAACAACAGATTCGAACAACATGTCTACTAAGACCCTTCCAAAATCTGGTCAGTTCCCAAATCTGATGCCATTGCTCAATAAATTTGGTGTTGCAGATCAACCAGGCGGGGGCGTTTACGGAATGCTTGTATTTGCAATCGCCCTTGGATTTGTTTTCTGGTTTGTGATTAACCGAACAAGGTTTGGTTTTGAACTGCGAGCTTCAGGATCCAACCCAATCGCGGCTCGATTTAGTGGCGTTAATTCACGTCGAATGACATTTGTTGCAATGGCACTCTCAGGGGCCGTTGCAGGTCTAGCCGGTTTGCCTGCAGTCTTGGGTGACACACATGCATTTAATATGGGTTTTAGAACCGGAATCGGCTTCTCGGCAATTGCAGTTGCTCTCCTTGGCAGAAACAATCCAGTTGGCATGGGCTTGAGCGCTTTGCTATTTGGTTTCCTAGAAGTCAGTTCAAGATCACTTGAGCTCATTGATATCGCTCCAGAAACTTATGTAATTATGCAAGGTTCTATTCTTCTTTCATCGGTTATCGCTTATGAAGTCGTTCGCAGATACAAGATAACTCTGCAAAGTAAAGAGCTAGCAAAGGCGGTAGTCGCGTGAAAACTAAAGCCTTGAAATTCTTGCGCTATGCCACGATGTTGGTATTCGTCCTAACTGTTATTCGCCAGATTACTGGTGCAAGTGATTTAACAAGTGTTGGAACAGCTTCTGCTGCACTTCTTTTATCAGTTCCGATTGTCCTGGCCGGACTCGGTGGTCTTTTCTCTGAACGCTCAGGCGTTGTAAACATCGGCCTTGAGGGCATGATGGTCATGGGCGCATGGGCTGGTGGAATGATTGGCACAAAACATGGTCCATGGATTGGATTAATCGCCGCGATTATTTTTGGAGCAGTTGGTGCATTAGTTCATGCAATTGCCACAATCACTTTTGGCGTTGATCATGTGGTTTCTGGTGTGGCGATCAATATTATCGCGATGGGTTTGGTTCGATATCTTTCAACGATTCTTTACAAGAGTGGTGCATGGCAAGGCCCTTCCCAATCACCAGATGTAAATTCCATTGGGACAAACTCGCTACCCATTCTTTCCGGCGGCCAATACTTCGGCTGGAAGAGCCCTGATTTGCTCGGTTCTCTAGCTGAAAAACACTGGTTTTTCATCTCCGATATTGCCGCGATTTTGCGCGGCATCACTGGTGATCTCTCATATGTAACAGTCATTGCAATGGCGATGGTTCCGCTCTCACTCTTTGTGCTTTGGAAGACCGCCTTTGGTCTGCGATTGCGCAGCGCTGGTGAGGCCCCAATCGCCGCAGAATCACTTGGCGTAAATGTGTATGCAATGAAGTATGCCGGCGTATTAATTTCCGGCGCGCTGGCTGGTTTAGGTGGTGGCTTCTTGGCGATTGTTGCGGCAAATCACTACCAAGAAAATCAAGTTGCAGGTCGAGGTTACATCGGTCTTGCTGCCTTGTTATTTGGCAATTATCGCCCAGGTGGAATTTTGATGGGTGCAGGTCTATTTGGTTTTGCTGATGCATTACAGCTTCGTGATTCAGCATCTGTTCACGCCTTGATTCTTCTCATCGTTGTTGTTTTGTTAGCACTCGTAGTGCGTGATGTTCGCAAGGGAAAGATTATTAAAGCTGGAGCTACGTTCATATTTGCTGGCCTATCTTTGTGGTATTTCTTGGCAGTTAAGGAACTTCCAGGGCAGCTTGTGACCATGACTCCATATATTGCAACGTTGTTAATTATGTCATTAGCTTCACAACGGCTTCGAATGCCTGCAGCAGACGGTATTCCATATCGTCGCGGCGGCCTGCGATGAGCGCAATAGATTGGGATGTTCTGCACGCTTCAGCAGTTGCAGCTATGAAAACTGCTTATGCACCCTATTCAAAGTTTCCTGTAGGTGTAGCTGCATTAGTTGACGATGGTCGAATCGTCTCTGGCTGTAATGTAGAAAACGCTAGTTATGGTTTAGGCCTTTGCGCCGAATGCGGTTTGGTATCTAATTTAATTGCAACCGGTGGTGGTCGCTTAATCGCGATCTCATGCGTTGACGGGCAGGGAAATCATTTGGCACCGTGTGGACGTTGCCGCCAACTCTTGTTCGAGCACGGCGGTTCACACGCTCTCCTTATGACCGATGATGGACCGCAAACAATGGCTGCAATGTTGCCCTGGGCTTTTGGCCCAGATGATTTAGACCGCAACGAGCGCTAAATGACGCAGGTAGAAGCTTTTTCGGCAGCTGAAGTTATCGCTGCAAAACGTGATCGACATTCATTAACTGATCCACAGATCGACTGGATTATTGATGCATATACACGCGGAGTAGTCGCTGACGAACAGATGTCGGCATTGTTGATGGCAATTTTGCTCAATGGTATGGAACTGCGCGAAATTTCACGTTGGACCGATGCAATGATCAACAGTGGCGAACGTATGAACTGGTCTGCATTGTCACGTCCAACTGTAGATAAACACTCAACTGGGGGAGTCGGCGACAAAATCACTTTGCCTCTCGCGCCTTTGGTAGCAGCATGTGGTGCGGCTGTTCCGCAGTTATCTGGGCGTGGCCTCGGTCATACAGGCGGAACCCTAGATAAGTTGGAATCAATTCCAGGTTGGCGTGCATCCTTATCAAATGAAGAGATGCTTAAAGTTTTGCAAGATTGCGGCGCAGTTATTTGTGCCGCTGGCGCTGGTTTAGCCCCGGCAGATAAGAAGTTGTATGCCCTTCGTGATGTGACAGCAACCGTTGAAGCGATCCCACTAATTGCATCATCAATTATGAGTAAGAAAATCGCTGAAGGAACAAGTGCACTTGTGTTAGATGTTAAGACCGGTGCAGGAGCGTTTATGAGTGATCCAGAGAAAGCCAAAGAGCTTGCTCATGTAATGGTGGGACTTGGTAAACGAGCAGGAGTAAAAACAATTGCACTTGTAACTGCCATGGATATTCCACTTGGATTAACTGCGGGAAATGCTCTTGAAGTTCGAGAATCTGTAGAAGTTCTTGCAGGTGGTGGTCCAGCCGATATCGTCGAATTAACTGTTTTGCTTGCACGTGAAATGCTTGAAGCAGTTGGAATAACAAATGTCGATCCAGCCGATGCTTTGAAAAATGGTAAGGCCATGGATTCGTGGCGCCAGATGATTTCTGCACAAGGTGGAGATCCAGATGCCAAACTTCCCACGGCAAAAGAAAATCTCGTTGTTACGGCGCCTAGCTCCGGAACAATTCTTTCGATGGATGCGATGAAAGTGGGCATGGCGGCCTGGCGTTTAGGTGCTGGCCGTTCTCGACAGGGCGAAGCCGTCCAGGCTGGCGCGGGTATTGAAATCCACGCTAAACCAGGCGATATGGTCGTTGCCGGTGCTCCGCTTTATACATTGCACACCGATACACCGGCCGCCTTTGCTCGCGCACAGGAATCACTTACCGATTCTGTAGCGATTGGGGATTTAGAAAAGGGCGCGAAAATCGATAGATTGCCACTTGTAGTCGCACGAATTACTGATTGAGAGCCATACGTTGAGCCTTACAAGCATTCCAACACCGCAACAGATTAAGCGCGTTCCAAAAGTTTTATTACATGACCATCTAGATGGCGGACTACGCCCTCAAACAATTATCGATATCGCGCAAGAAATCGGTTACGCCGCCCTTCCAACTCATGATGCAGCAGAACTTGCAACATGGTTCCGTGAATCATGTGATTCAGGATCTTTAGTTCGCTACTTAGAGACTTTTTCCCACACTATCGCGGTCATGCAGCGTCGGGAAGATGTTATTCGTGTGGCACGTGAATGTGCTTTGGATTTAGCCCGTGATGGCGTTGTTTATGCCGAAGTACGTGGAGCCCCCGAGCTCTTTACTGAAAAAGGGCTTTCAATGGCCGATGTTGTTGAAGCAACTATTGAGGGATACAAACAGGGAATGGCAGAAGCCAAAGCAGAGGGCTTTGAAATTCAGGTTTATTCCCTTCTGTGTGGAATGCGTCAAAATAAACTTTCACAAGAGGTTGCAGAGTTAGTTGTTAAATATCGCAATCAGGGAGTAGTTGGTTTTGATATCGCTGGTCCAGAAGATGGATTTCCACCGAGTGATCAAAAAGAAAGTTTTGATTACTTGCGCAAAGAAGATGCACACTTCACGATTCATGCCGGCGAAGCATACGGACTTCCATCAATCTGGGAAGCGATTCAACTGTGTGGCGCAGAACGCTTAGGACATGGCGTACGAATTATCGATGACATTGATTTTTCAGGCCCTGAACCTAAGTTAGGACAGTTAGCTTCTTACGTTCGTGATCGTCGAATTCCTTTAGAGCTATGTCCAACATCTAATCTTCAAACGGGAGCAGCAAAGAGCTACGCCGAACATCCCATCGGAGCCTTAGCCCGCTTGCGTTTTAGAGTCACTCTCAATACAGATAACCGATTAATGAGCCAAACGTCTATGTCATTTGAGATGGAAGAAGCCGTAAAAGCTTTTAATTGGGACTTTGCAGAACTTCAGCGCGTCACAATTAATGCAATGAAAAGCGCTTTTATTCCGTACCCAGATCGCTTAAAGATTATTGAAAATATAATCAAGCCTGGCTATGCGAAAATCTCTGCTGAATAATGGTTGACTTTAACGACCCAGATTTTGTTAACGACCCTTACGAAGCTCTAAAAACTTTGCGTCTTCAGGGGGCACCTGTATGGCATGAAGAGATGCAGATGTTTCTAGCGGCCCGACACAGCGATGCCAATGATGTTTTCAGAAATAAATCCTTAGGTCGTATTTTTAAGGACAAGACACCAGAGTTTGAATGGGAAACTTTTAATTGGCTGCATTCTGATTCTATTTTGGATAGTGAGCCACCTAAGCACACTCGCTTACGTGCCCTAGTTGCCAAAGCTTTTAATCGCAATAAAATCGAGGGAATGCGTCCGGCTGTTGAACGAATAACACAACAACTTCTTGATGCAATTGATGGAAAAGTTAAGAGTGGCGAAAACTTTGATCTGATTGCAGATTATGCCGAGCCACTTCCTGTGAAGATTATTGCGGATTTACTGGGTTTTCCAGAATCGGATGAACATTTATTGCGCCCTTGGTCTCAATCAATTGTAAAGATGTATGAAGTAAATCCTTCGCAGCAGTATCAGATCGAAGCAAAAAAGGCTGCAGGAGAGTTTGCCGAATATGTCCGTGACTTAGCCGAACATCGCAAAACTAATCCTGGCCAAGATCTAATTACCGACTTAGCGATGGTCGAAGAAAATGGCGAAAAATTAAATTCTCATGAATTAGTTGCAACCTGTGTCCTTCTATTAAATGCCGGTCACGAAGCAAGTGTGAATGCATTTGGAAATGGCATGGTCGCGGCCCTTGAGCGTCCAGATCAATGCGCCCTCCTACGCGAAAACCCACGCGGGATAACAGAGACGGCACTTGAAGAATTCATGCGATTTGATGCTCCACTTCACCTCTTTGAGCGCACCGCAACCGTTGATACCGAGCTTGGCGAAGTCAAGATTGCCAAGGGCCAGAAAATTGCAGCGCTCATTGGTGCGGCAAATCGTGACGAAACTGTTTTTGAAAACCCAGACTCCATGGATTTAACTCGTGATCCAAATCCGCATATCGGTTTTGGAGCTGGAATTCATTTCTGCTTAGGTGCCCCACTTGCTCGCCTTGAAATGGGCGTCTCACTGCCTGCACTCTGGGAGAAATATCCAACGATGCAGTTGGCCAGTACTCCGGTTCGTAGGCCAACTTTTGTTCTGCGTGGTTATGAAAGTGTAGAAATCTCAATCTGAGTTGGATAAGAAGACTGCGCGCCTTTTCTCGTCACGCTCATTGATGCAACTTTGATACCAAGATTCATGGCATCGATAGCGTTTTTGCCACTTGCTAATGCAAAAGCAAAAGTACCAACAAATGCATCACCGGCTCCAGTTGTATCAACTGCAGAAACTTTTGGTGCTGTAACTCTTGTGATTGCTCCGTCAGATGTAATAAGTGCGGCGCCCTCTGATCCCAAAGTGACGATTGAGTTTTTTCCTGGCCTAAACTCTTTTAGAATTTCATCACTTGATGGAGCTTTGCCATGGAGCTCCATAAACTCGGTTTCGTTGGGAATTATCCAGTCGGTGACTTCAAGTAGTTGCGCACTCAATGGTTGAAAAGGCGCCGGATTAAGAATCGTTGTGCATCCCCGCCCCTTAGCCGCGATAAATGCAGCCAATGTTACTTCCTGTTTAATTTCGCACTGTGCGACTACAACGGCCAAATGTTGAATTGAGTTGATACCCTCAACAGCTCTGACGGGATCAATCTCATAATTCGCACCAGGAATAATAACGATGCGGTTTTCACCATTTCCATCTACCCATATATGTGCAACACCGTTAGGGGTATCACTTCGATCCACAAAATCAGAGTTCATTCCCAATTTCTTAAAGTTATCCGCGATTGAATCGCCAAAAAGATCTCTGCCCAGCTTTCCAATAAAATGGACGTCGGCCCCGCAATGAGCGGCAATAACGGCTTGGTTAGCCCCTTTTCCGCCAAATCCAGTTGTGAATAATTCGCCTTCAAGGGTTTGGCCGGGCAGCGGAATATTTTTTGTATAGGCAGTTAAATCAATCATTGCACTGCCGACCACGGCTATTACTGCTTTAGTCATGACGCTAGGCTATCGCTTATGACTAAAACTTCAATCATTCTTGATGTTGATACAGGCGTCGACGACGCCTTTGCCGTGCTCTTTGCCGCACGCCACCCCGAAATCAATTTATTAGGAATTACTTGCGTTGATGGCAATACAAATGTTGATCAAGTTATTGCAAATACATTTAAAGTTTTAGATGCTGCTGGTGCTGGCGATATTCCTGTTGCACGTGGCGCAGTCCGCCCACTTCTTGGAAAATCTGAATATGCAGAATATGTTCATGGTGCTGATGGAATGGGTGATTTGGGTATTGCTCCATCGTCGCGAAAAGTTGATCCACGCAGTGCAGTCGAATTATTGCGTGATCTTATAGAAGCATCAAAAGATCCAGTTACTTTGATTCCGATTGCTCCTCTAACAAATATAGCTTTATTCTTGCGCGCATTTCCAGAAACTGCAAAGAAACTTCATCGAATCGTTCTTATGGGTGGCTCTGCATCTGCCGGAAATGCCACTGCGGCTGCCGAATTTAATGTGTGGCATGATCCAGAAGCAGCTGCGATAGTGTTTCAAAGTGGTGTTCCAATTACTATGTATGGCCTTGATGTTTTTATGCGACCAGGTGCTTCATCACAAAATGCCGAACAACTTTTGAAATCTCCTGATCCAGCAGCGCAGTTTGCCGGAACTCTCATCGAGGCTTTCATTGAACGTTTACATGTTTCACCAATTACCTTGGGGGATTACGGGGCTGTTGCATGTGCAATACACCCGGAATTATTTACAACTGAAATCTTTGATGTTGTAGTAGATACCTCACAAGGACCTGCGCGTGGTCAAACAATCTGCGATCGCAGGGCGCCATTTTTGAAAGCGCTCGAACCTAATGACTTAACTGATGCCGCCTCAGTGCGGGTTGTTTTAGATTTAGATGTCGAAGCCGTACGGCAACTTTGGTTTAAAACCATTGATAAAGGCTGGTTATAGCCCTATCGGGTGCCACACAGTCTTGTTCTCCATGAAAGCAAGGATTCGACCAGGATCTGCAGATTTGAAACTGTAGATTCGCTTGAGATTTTGCGCTCCTGCTATTTTCAACTCTCCATGCTTTTTGGCGCTTAATCCTGAAATATCAAATCCATCAATATCCATATGTGAAGCCATCCACGGTGCGATTTCATCTTTCTTACCGGTCAAGATGTTAATAACGCCAGCAGGGACATCACTTGTTGCAATAACTTCAGCAAAACTCATTGCAGATAAAGGAGCCTTTGTGCTCGCCAGAATCACAACTGAGTTTCCACCAACAATTATCGGCGCAATTGCCTCGATTAGCCCCAGCAATGAAGGCGTTTCAGGTGCCACTGCTGCGATTACTCCCATACTTTCAGGGATTGTAAAGTTGTAATAGGGGCCAGCAACAGGATTAAGTGCACCTGCCAAAGTTGAAATCTTGTCCGTCCAACCCGCATACCAAACAAGGCGATCTACTGATTCTGTCACTTCTTTCTCAGCCTTTATCTTGGTAACGCCAGTTGAAGTAACGATCTCATCCACAAATTGAGCACGACGACCTTCAAGCATCTCTGCAATTCGGTAGAGAATCTGTCCTTTGTTGTAAGCAGTTGCCTTATTCCATCCAGATTGTGCCGCACGTGCTGCAACAACTGCATCCTTTAAATCCTTGCGCGAAGCTAAACAAGGATTGGCGATGAAGATACCTTTGGCGCTTTTAACTTCATATGTACGCCCGGACTCAGTACGTGGGAATGCTCCGTTAATAAAAAGTTTGTATGTCTTTTTGACATCGATGCGATTACTCATGTGAGACTCCCTTCAAATATGCCGATAAACCGTGACGCCCACCCTCACGACCCCAACCTGATTCTTTATATCCTCCAAATGGAGAAGTTGGATCGAATTTATTAAATGTATTTGCCCAAATAACACCAGCACGAAGTTGTTGGGATGACCACAAGACTTTGGAACCTTTTTCACTCCAGATGCCAGCAGATAGACCAAAAGGCGTGTTATTTGCCTTATCTATGGCCTCTTGTGGTGTTCTAAAAGTTAATACTGAAAGTACTGGACCAAAGATTTCTTCGCGTGCGATGCGATGTGCTTGTGTCACACCCGTAAAGATTGTTGGTGCAAACCAAAATCCTTTCGATGGCAAATCACAAGGTGTGCTCCAACGTTGGGCGCCTTCAGAATCACCTGTAGCTGAAAGCTCGGCTATTTTAAGTAGTTGTTCTTTACTATTGATTGCGCCTAAATCTGTGTTCTTATCCATTGGATCACCAACACGAATCTTTGCCATACGGATTTTAAGTTTTTCTAAAAACTCATCTTCAATACTCTCCTGTAAAAGCAATCGAGAGCCTGCGCAGCAGACATGCCCCTGATTAAAGAAAATACCGTTAACTATTCCCTCTACCGCTTCATCTATGGCGGCATCATCAAAAACGATATTCGCCGCCTTGCCACCAAGCTCTAGTGTCACACTCTTGTGTGTAGGGGCAACTGCACGCGCAATAATCTTTCCAACTTCAGTTGATCCAGTAAATGCAATCTTGTCGATGCCAGGGTGATTAACAATTAATGCACCAGTAGTTCCATCACCAGTGACAATATTGACAACACCTGCTGGAAGTTCGGCCTGTTGGCAGACTTCGGCAAATAAAAGCGCGGTCAAAGAAGTGGTTTCGGCTGGCTTTAAAACAACGGTATTTCCTGCAGCCAGTGCAGGTGCAACTTTCCAAGCCAACATTAATAATGGAAAGTTCCAGGGAATAATCTGTCCTGCAACTCCATGTGGTTTTGGGGTGGTGCCTAAGCCGGCGTATTCAAGTTTGTCGGCCCAGCCTGCATGATAAAAAAAGTGTGCCGCAGCTAGTGGTACATCGACATCGCGAGATTCGCGAATTGGTTTGCCATTATCAAGTGTTTCAAGAACTGCGAATTCACGAGCACGCTCTTGCATAATGCGGGCAATGCGAAAGAGGTATTTTCCGCGCTCTTTTCCGCTCATCTTTGACCAAGTTGTGGTGTACGCCTTTCGTGCAGCTTTAACCGCTGCATCGACTTCACTTTTGCCAGCTAACGCTATCTGGGAAAGAACTTCTTCGGTTGCGGGGTTAATAGTGGGGAAGTGCTTACTGCCTGCGACGAACTTACCGCCAATGAAATGACCATACTTTGGCTTAATCGAAACGACCGCGCGAGATTCTGGAGCTGGCGCATACTCAAAAGACAATTTTTCCTCCATTAGTCGATCGTTACGTACTGAGGACTAGCGTAGTAGCCATCATCCATTTTCATTCGTTGCATTAATAAATCATTTAATAGAGCACTAGCGCCAATTCGAAATAGTGAAGGTGTGAGCCAGTCAGGGCCGGCTGTCTCATTTACAAGCACCAATTGTTTGATTGCATCCTTAGTATTTCTAATTCCTCCGGCTGGTTTTACACCGATTCGCACCTTAGTCATTGCATAAAAATCGCGCACTGCTTCAAGCATTACTAGAACCACTGGCGCGGTAGCAGCGGGTGCAACTTTTCCTGTTGAAGTTTTAATAAAATCAGCCCCTGCAGCCATTGCCATGAATGAGGCTTTTCGGACATTGTCATATGTCACAAGTTCGCCAGTTTCAAAAATAACTTTAAGGTGTGCCTTGGTCCCACAAATTTCGCGAATCTTTACAATTTCTTCAAAAACCTCAATGTAGCGACCTGAAAGAAAAGCACCGCGGTCAATAACCATGTCGATTTCAGATGCACCAGCATCGATTGCATCTTGAGTATCTTGAATTTTAACGGCCAATGATGCGCGACCCGATGGAAATGCCGTTGAGACAGCTGCTACTCCAACGTGTTGACCACCGATGAGATCTAAATGAGTGCGAGCGATTTTGACCATGTCGTTGTAAACACAGACCGCACCTACGCTTGGAACTTCTGAATTTGTCGGATCAGGACGCACTGCCTTTGTACACAATGCCTTAACTTTGCCAGGAGTATCTGCACCTTCAAGGGTTGTTAAATCCACCATCGAAATAGCAGTATCTATCGCCCAGCGCTTTGATGCCGCTTTTATGCTGCGCGTTGCCAGCATTGCGGCTCGGGCATCGGCTCCGACTTGATCAACTCCGGATAGAGATCCTAGATATTTCTTTAGGGAGGATTCAGTACCATCGACTAAACCATAAAAACTCACGATAGCAATTCCTTAAGTGGGGCTCGTAACTGATCCAAAACCACTTGCGCAGTAGGTGAATCCTTAGCAATTGCCTCAATGTAACACTTCATCTTTGCCTCTGTGCCACTTGGTCGGATGATGATTCGGATTCCACCATCAAGCCAGATACGCAATCCATCGGTCGGCGGTAACCCATCAGAAGGTTTCGATAAATCATCGATAGAGGTTACTTGTCGACCAGCAATTTCTTGGGGTGAATTACTTCGCAACCTGCCCATAATCACTCCGACTTGTGAAAGATCGGTCAAGCGGATTGAAATCTGTTCTGTGGCATGAAATCCATGTCTGGCCCAAACTTCATCAAGAAGATCCAAGATAGTTTTATTTTCGCGTGCTAAATCAGTGGCGATCTGTGCCAATTTAATTGCTGCAGAGATTCCATCTTTATCATTAACTGTTATAGCATCAACGGCATATCCCAGTGCTTCTTCATATCCGAAAGTTAGGCCATCAATCTTTGCCAGCCATTTAAAACCAGTAAGTGTTTCTTTGAATTCAAGTTTGTAATGGGCCGCGATCTTGCTCAAAATTGAAGATGAAACAATAGAGTTTGCAAGAATGCCTGTGCTCGTCACTCGGGCTATTGATTCGCCCAAAACCACACCTAATTCATCTCCGCGCAACATTCGCCATCCCGTTAGCGGATCTTTGATAGCTGCCGCACAACGGTCGGCATCTGGATCATTTGCAATTACTAAATCGGCATCAAAAGCCCGCGCAGTTTCAAGGGCCAAATCAATAGCACCAGGCTCTTCTGGATTAGGAAAGGCAACAGTTGGAAAGTCAGGGTCTGGTTTTGCTTGGGCATCAACCAAGATTGGTTGCGGAAAGCCTGCTTTGTGAAATACGTGTTGCAAAGTTTCAGTTCCAACACCATGCATAGCCGTGTAGACAATTCTTAAATCACCGGGTCGTTGCGCAAGGGCTGCAGTGATGCCAACATATTTATGTACAACTTCTTCCCCTAAAACTGTCCATTCTTTTCCACGAGGTTGGGATTTAAGGGATGTAATGGAATCTATTTTTGCAGCAATTGATTCATCGGTAGGTGAAACGATTTGGGAACCGCGGTAATGAATTCCATCTACGGTGCCACCTAAATAAACTTTATAACCATTATCTTGTGGTGGATTATGGCTAGCAGTAACCATAATTCCAACATCACATTTCAATTCATTTGTAGCAAATGCTAATACTGGAGTTGGTAGAGGACGGGGGAGAACATAAACCGTCATACCTGCACCGCTCATGATCTCTGCAGTTTCAAAAGTGAAATCTTCAGATCCGTAACGAGCATCTCTGCCAATAACAACGCTAGTTAAATTTCGCTCTTTCATATATGCCGCGATGCCAGCGGCTGCGCGACCGACTACTGCACGGTTCATTCCAGAGGGCCCAGGTCTAATTGGCCCCCGCAAACCTGCAGTACCAAATTGCAGAAAGCCGGAAAATGAAGTTCGTAGCTCTACTTCGTTTTTGGTATCTAGCCATATTTGTAATTGGGCAGCCGTTGTAGGGTCTGGATCATCTGCAATCCACTTCTGTACTTCTTGAGCAAGATCCATGTTCCTAGAATAACTTCGGAATTACCCCTTTGAGAAGGGCGCCCATTCGATCTGCGGCGGCCTTTCCAGCGGCGATAACCTCTTCATGGTTAAGTTTTTCACCTGTTACTCCAGCAGCAGCATTTGTCACTAATGAAATTCCTAGTACTTCTGCACCAAGGGCGTGAGCGGCAATAGCTTCGGGCACTGTAGACATTCCAACTAAATCTGCACCCATAGTGCGCATCATCAGAATTTCTGCCGGAGTTTCATAGGTGGGTCCGCGCCAATGAACATAGACGCCTTCTTCCAACGAAGAATCTTCCTGCATTACGATTTCGCGGATTCGCTTGCTATATAGATCTGTTAAATCTACGAAAGTTGCACCAGATAATGGCGATACTGCAGTTAAAGAAATATGGTCACGAATTAATACCGGTTGGCCAACAACGTAGCTCTTGTTAATACCACCACAAGCATTAGTTAAAATGATTACTTTGCAACCTGCTTTAACTGCCGCACGCACGCTATGAACAACTGGTTCTACGCCTTTGCCCTCGTATAAATGCGTACGACCTAGAAAAACAAGTGCTCGCAGTTTCTTACCTTGGGCTTGAATTTCGTAAGAACGCACTTTTCCTGAGTGGCCCTCAACTGTTGGCGGTAGAAATCCAGTTATATCTTCGGCATTACATTCATAAACAGGAGTTCCAAGTGCATCAACTGCACTTACCCAACCAGATCCCATGACCAGAGCAACATCATGTGATGCAACGCCAGTTCTTTCTGCAATTTCTTTAGCAGCAACCGTGGCAGCTGCTAAAGGATCTGTATAAAGGAGCTCACTATTTGTCATGCCTCAATAATGTCACACAGTGCGGTTCCACTGGAAACTGTGTTACCAATCACGGCACTGAGATTGCTAATGACACCAGCTTTATGTGCCATCAGAGGCTGTTCCATCTTCATCGCCTCAAGAACTATGACAAGGTCGCCAACTTCAACGAGATCACCTTCATTTACTGCGATCTTTACAACTGTGCCTTGCATCGGACTTGTAAGCGCAGCGCCACTTGATCCACCGGCCATAGATTGTTTTGCGCGATGACGTTTCACAATTGCCTTAGGCGCGTGAACTAATATTTCAAATCGTTTGCCATTTACTTCAGTAACTAGATGTTCAGGTGCCATGTGTGTTTCAAGTGGTTGTGCAGCAGCGGCATATAGAGGAATCTCGTTATTGAATTCATTTTCAATGTAGCTGGTGTAAACCTTAAATTCTTGCGTAAAAGCTGGATCTTCAAGAATTGCTCGATGAAATGGAAGCGCTGTGGCTAATCCGTCAATGGCAAACTCTGCAAGGGCGCGACGTGCACGTTCAATTGCTTGTTCGCGAGTTGCTCCAGTAATAATTAACTTTGCAAGTAATGAGTCAAAGTTTCCACCAATGGTGTCACCATTCTTAAAGCCGGCATCAACGCGAACTCCAGGGCCTGTCGGAAGCACCCACTGCGTGATTCTTCCAGGCGCTGGCAAGAATGAGCGACCTGGATCTTCACCATTAATGCGGAATTCAATCGAATGTCCTCGAATAATCGGATCATCAAAACCAAGAGATTCACCCATTGCAATACGGAACTGTTCGCGCACTAAATCAATACCCGTAATCTCTTCACTGACTGGGTGCTCAACTTGTAAACGAGTATTAACTTCCAGGAATGAAATAGTTCCATCAAGGCCGACTAAGAACTCACATGTTCCTGCTCCGATATAACCAGCTTCTTTCATTATTGCCTTGCTCGAGCGATAAAGCTCTTGGTTCTGCGCATCAGTTAAGAAAGGAGCAGGTGCTTCTTCTACTAGTTTCTGATGTCGACGTTGCAATGAACAATCGCGAGTACTGACAACGACTGCATGCCCGTGCTTATCAACTAATACTTGGGTCTCAACGTGTCTAGGTTTATCCAAATAACGCTCAACGAAGCATTCGCCGCGACCAAAGCCGCTGATGGCTTCACGAACTGCTGAGGCAAAGAGTTCGGGGATCTCCTCCATTGTGCGGGCAACTTTTAATCCACGTCCGCCACCACCATGGGCAGCTTTAATAGCAACTGGTAATCCATGTTCTTTAGCAAATGCAGTGACTTCCTCATGGCCTTCAACTGGATCTTTAGTTCCGGCAACTAGTGGTGCACCTGCTTTTGCTGCGATCTTTCTGGCAGAAACTTTGTCACCAAGTGCCCGAATTGCCTCAGGTGGTGGGCCAATCCAGATTAAACCTGCATCTAAAACAGCTTGAGCAAAGTTGGCATTTTCAGATAGAAAGCCATAGCCGGGGTGAACTGCATCAGCGCCAGATTCTTTGGCCACAGCAATAAGTTTTTCAATATTTAAATAAGTTTGTGTTGCCGTAACGCCAGCGAGTGAATAAGCAGCATCAGCCATCTGGGCATGAATAGCGGTTCGGTCCTCATCTGAATAAACGGCAACGCTTTGCAAGCCATGGTCTTTGCAAGCACGTATTACTCGAACAGCGATTTCACCACGGTTGGCAATTAGTACGCGTTTCATTGCATCACCTTAACCTCTGGCCATGAATATCCAAGTTGTTCAAAGGCCTTTCGCAAAAAAGGCATCGAAATTCCGACCACATTTGTGTAGTCACCCTCAATTGAAGGGATAAATGGTGAACTAAAACCATCCAGGGTGAAGCCACCGGCTACATGCAACGGCTCGCCACTTGCAACGTAATCTGCTATTTCTGCATCGGTCATATCATCAAATGTAACTTTGGTTGTTACGATGCTAGAAATCTCTTTTTCTTTAGAGGTATCGATAATGCAATGTCCGGTATGAAGAAGCCCTGAATTTCCACGGACTCTAGATGCCCGTTCAATTGCAATTTCTGGTGTGCTTGGTTTACCTAGAGATAAACCCTCAAACTCAAATGTTGAATCACAGCCGATAATTATCGCTGGAAAATCTATCTGTTCACGGATTGTATGGGCCTTAGTAATTGCTAAAGCAATAACCATGTCTGAAGGGGACATTGCATTAAAGAAATCAGTTTCTTCATCTACATGGCTAACCATGATTGTGGGCTTTAATCCAGCTGACTCAAGCAAACGTCGCCGGGACGTGGATGCAGAAGCTAGAACAATACGTGGCATTGCTTATGCGTTCTTTCGTGCGCCGAAAGTAATTTGGTGCGGCAGTGCCTGGCGAAGTTGAGGCAATCCATAAACACTTCTGCGGATTACAGGCTTTAATTCTTCACGTTTATGTTGGGACATAGTCACATGAATCGCCACGAGCTCTTCTGGCGTTGGCTCACCTTTTGTAATTGAAAACTCCATTACAGCGGAATATTTCCATGTTTACGGGCGGGCAAAGTGTCACGCTTAGTTCGCAAAGTTCTAAATGCTTTGGTTATGTATGCGCGGGATTGATTTGGTTCGATTACAGTATCAATAGTTCCGCGTTCAGCCGCAAGGTATGGGTTAGCAAGTGATTCGTTGTAATCATCAATTAACTCGGCACGTGCAGAAACAGGATCTGTCGCACTAGCGATTTCTTTACGATACAAAATATTTACCGCACCTTGTGCCCCCATTACTGCGATTTCGGCACTTGGCCAAGCAAAATTAATGTCACTGCCTAAATATTTTGATCCCATCACGATAAATGCGCCACCATAGGCTTTGCGGGTAATAAGAGTTACAAGAGGTACGGACGCTTCGGCATATGCATAAAGCAATTTAGCTCCTCGGCGAATGATTCCATCCCATTCTTGTTCGGTACCCGGCAAGAATCCTGGAACATCGACGAGAGTAAGAATTGGAATATTAAATGCGTCGCAAAAACGCAAGAAGCGTGCAGCTTTTTCACTTGAGTTAATATCAAGTGTGCCCGCTAGTTGATTTGGTTGGTTCGCGATTATTCCAATCGTTTCGCCCTCAATTCGTGCAAAACCGACAACGATATTTGGCGCATACAAAGCGTGGACCTCAAGGAATTCGGCTTCATCTACAAGTGCTTGAATCAGAATCTTCATGTCATAAGGCTGGTTTGGACTATCTGGAATCAAAGTATCCAGAGCGATATCTGATGCTTTTTTCTCAAGAACTTCAGTTGGAGGTAAATGTGGAACGCCATCCATATTATTTGAAGGAAGATAAGAAAGAAGCGCTTTCACATAATCAATTGCATCGGCTTCATTCTCGGCTAAGTAATGTGAATTACCTGTACGGGTATTGTGAGTTCGAGCTCCACCTAACTCTTCCATTCCTACTTCTTCACCGGTTACCGTTTTGATTACATCAGGGCCAGTAATAAACATATGGGAAGTTTCATTAACCATCACCGTGAAGTCTGTTAACGCTGGAGAGTAAGCAGAGCCACCAGCACATGGTCCAAGGATTAGTGAGATCTGCGGAATCACACCAGAGGAGCGAGTATTAAGGCGGAAAATCTTTCCATAGCCGGCAAGGGATGCAACACCTTCTTGAATGCGCGCACCGCCAGAGTCGTTAATTCCAATGAGTGGAATCCCACTCTTTAAAGCAAACTCGGCAATCTTGACGATTTTCTCGGCATGAACTTCACCAAGAGAGCCACCCATGATTGTGAAATCTTGAGAATACAAAGCAATGGGACGACCATCAACAGTCGCAGTACCTATGACTACGCCATCTCCATAAGGACGGTTATTTTCCATTCCAAACTGTGTTGACCTGTGACGCGCAAACTCGTCAATCTCAGTAAATGAATCTGGGTCAACAAG
>CAIJYZ010000117.1 GCA_903825015.1 uncultured Actinomycetes bacterium | reverse complement strand
TGGTGGTGATTTAATAGCGCGTGATCGAACCTTGATCATGCGCCACCCTCAGTTATCTGAGGGTTTTTTCGTTTAATCACACAAATTTCAAAGAAGGAACGAAGGGAGAAGAACAATGAGTCAGATGACTGGGGCGAGTTCACTCGTCGCTTCCTTAGAAGCTGCTGGCGTTGATGTCATGTTCGGAATCCCGGGCGGCGCAATTCTTCCTGCATATGATCCGATTTTTTCTAGTTCTATTCGCCACATTCTTGTACGTCACGAACAGGGTGCAGGTCATGCAGCAACTGGATATGCCCAAGTTACTGGACGAGTTGGTGTGTGCATCGCAACCTCAGGACCAGGTGCAACAAATCTTGTTACTCCATTAGCTGATGCGGCAATGGATTCAGTTCCAGTTGTTGCCATCACCGGCCAAGTTCCATCGGTTGCAATCGGTACCGATGCATTTCAAGAAGCCGACATCCGTGGCATCACGATGCCTTTTGCAAAACACAATTACTTAATCACTAATCCAGCTGATATTCCTCGCGCGATAGCCGAAGCTTTTCATATCGCAAGTACTGGCCGTCCTGGACCAGTATTAGTAGATATTGCAAAAGATGCTCTGCAGGCAATGACTGATTTTAATTATCCAACATCGGTTAACTTAGCTGGATACAAACCAAAGTTAGTTCCAGACAACCAAGCCATCCTTGATGCGGCAGCTTTAATTGCACAATCAAGTAAGCCAGTATTTTATGTTGGTGGCGGAGTAATCAAGGCAAATGCTTCACGCGAATTGCTAGAACTTGCTCAATTACTCGGTGCACCTGTTGTTACAACTTTGATGGCTCGCGGCGCATTTCCAGATAGTCATCCATTGCACCTTGGTATGCCAGGAATGCACGGAACAGTTGCTGCAGTAACTGCGCTGCAAAAATCAGATCTTCTCATTACTTTAGGCGCACGCTTTGATGATCGCGTGACAGGAAAACTTTCAACTTTTGCTGTCAATGCAAAGGTTATTCATGCCGATGTTGATCCTGCTGAAATCGGTAAGAATCGTTTTGCCGATGTTGCGGTTTTGGGAGATCTTAAGAACACAATCTCGGCTTTGATTCCGGCCCTTAAGGCAGCCCTTGCAAAGAGCCAACCTGATTTAACTTCATGGTTACGCCAAATGAACTCATTAAAAGCTGCTTACCCACTTGGTTATGACAAACCAGCTGATGGTTCTTTATCTCCACAGTATGTAATCGAACGTCTTGGAAAAATCTCTGGACCAAATGCAATCATCGCATCCGGTGTTGGACAACATCAGATGTGGGCATCGCAGTTTGTTTCATATGAAAACCCACGTACGTGGCTTAACTCTGGCGGTCTTGGAACAATGGGCTATGCCGTTCCTGCTGCAATGGGCGCCAAAGTTGGAGCACCAGATACAACGGTGTGGGCAATTGATGGCGATGGTTGTTTCCAGATGACAAATCAAGAGTTAACAACATGCGCGCTAAATAACATTCCAATCAAAGTTGCGATTATTAATAATGAATCACTTGGAATGGTTCGCCAGTGGCAGACGCTTTTCTACGAAGGTCGTTATTCAAATACCAGCCTTGAATCTAAGCGCATTCCGAACTTTCCAATGCTTGCAGAAGCAATGGGCTGCATCGGTTTAAGTTGTGAACGCGAAGAAGATGTAGATGCAACTATCGAAAAAGCTATGAGCATCAATGATCAGCCAGTAGTTGTTGATTTCCGTGTTCATCGCGATGCGATGGTGTGGCCGATGGTTGCCGCCGGAACATCAAATGACGAAATCATGATTGCGCGTGAAACCGCGCCTGACTGGGATTCACAGGAGCTATAAAATGGCCCAACACACACTCGAAGTATTAGTCGAAAACTCACCTGG
>CAIJYZ010000116.1 GCA_903825015.1 uncultured Actinomycetes bacterium | reverse complement strand
GTACAAGAAGCAACGGTCATCATGATCTTGGCACCTGACCATGTTCAGCGCCACATCTACACAGATTCAATTTTGCCTAACCTAAAAGATGGCGATGCTTTGTTCTTCGGACATGGTTTCAATATTCGCTTTGGTTACATCAAGCCAAGCGCATCTGTTGATGTCTGCATGGTTGCACCAAAGGGTCCAGGCCACTTGGTTCGTCGTGAATATGCAGCAGGTCGTGGAGTTCCAGTTATTGTTGCAGTCGAACAAGATTCAACAGGTAATGCATGGCCTTTGACACTTTCATATGCCAAGGCGATCGGTGGTTTACGTGCCGGTGGAATCCTGACAACATTTACAGAAGAGACTGAAACAGATCTATTTGGTGAGCAGTCAGTTCTTTGTGGCGGTGCTTCACAGCTGGTTATGTATGGCTTTGAAACATTGACTGAAGCTGGATACCAGCCAGAGGTTGCTTACTTTGAATGCTTGCACGAACTAAAACTAATTGTTGATTTGATGTACGAAGGCGGAATCGCCAAGCAGCGCTGGTCAGTTTCTGACACTGCCGAGTTCGGTGACTATGTTTCTGGTCCACGTGTTATCGATCCACACGTTAAGGAAAATATGAAGGCAGTTCTTGCCGACATTCAAAGCGGCGCATTTGCTAAGCGTTTTATTGATGACCAAGAAGCAGGGGCTCCTGAATTCACGGCGCTTCGCGCAAAGGGTGAAACACATCCAATCGAAGCTGTCGGCCGTGAACTTCGCAAGATGTTTTCATGGATGAAGCAGTCAAAGGGCGATGACTACAAAGAGGGCAGCGCAGCGCGTGGCTAAACCCGTTGTATTAATCGCAGAAGAGTTAAGCCCGGCAACCCTTGAAGCGCTAGGTCCAGATTTTGAGGTCGTTAATTGCGACGGCGCTGATCGTGGCCAACTTCTTGCAGCCCTTGCCAAAGGCGTAGATGCAGTTTTAATTCGCTCTGCAACCAAGATGGATGCAGAAGCGATTAATGCAGCTAAGGGTTTGAAAGTTATTGCACGTGCAGGCGTGGGATTAGACAACGTAGATATTCCAGCAGCAACTGCTGCAGGCGTCATGGTTGTTAACGCCCCAACATCAAATATCGTTAGCGCGGCCGAGCTTGCAATATCTTTATTGCTTGCATCGGCTCGCTTTATCTCACCAGCTAATGCCGCACTTCGTAATGGTAAGTGGGCGCGTTCAAAGTTCACCGGCGCCGAACTCTTTGAAAAGACGTTAGGAATTGTCGGCTTTGGTCGTATTGGTCAGTTGGTTGCATCTCGTATGCAGGCTTTTGGTATGAACGTTGTTGCTTACGATCCATATTTACAACCTGCACGCGCCGCACAACTTGGCGTTAAGTTAGTAGATCTTGATGAACTATTGAGAACATCTGACTTCATCACGATTCACTTGCCTAAGACTAAAGAGACTGCAAACTTGATCGGCGTTGAAGCTCTTAAGAAAGTTAAGCCTGCTGTTCGCATCGTAAATGCTGCGCGTGGTGGTGTTCTTGATGAGGCTGCGCTATTCGATGCAATCACCGAAGGTCGTGTTGCCGGTGCAGGTCTAGATGTTTATGTAACCGAACCATGTACTGATTCACCGCTCTTTGCACTCGATCAAGTTGTAGCAACACCGCATTTAGGTGCCTCAACTGATGAAGCACAAGAGCGCGCTGGAATCGCAGTTGCCGTATCGGTTCGTAAAGCTTTAGCTGGCGAACTTGTTCCAGATGCAGTCAACGTTAAGGGCGGCGTGATTCACGAAGATATTCGTCCATCATTGCCGCTGGTTGAAAAAATGTCAGAGATTGCAACTGAACTACTTGGCGAACTTCCAGTAAATATCGATGTCACCGTAAAGGGCGATATCTCGGTTCATGACGGCTCAATTTTGGCAATTAGTGCGCTCAAAGGCGCGCTCTTGGCTGTAGGTGCTGAGGAAGTCACCTATGTTAATGCGCCAGGTCTTGCCGCAGAGCGAGGAATGGTTTCTGCAGTAACTAATACAGCTGATTGTCCTGAATACCGTTCGATGATTTCTTTGCGTGCAACAACAGGCACAGGTAAAGCAATGACTATCGATGGAACTCTTATGGGTATCAAACAGGTTCAAAAGATTGTTGCAATCGATACTTTCCGTCTTGATCTTCCACCAACAGATAACATTCTTTTCATTCGCTACGTTGATCGTCCAGGAATTATCGGAATCGTTGGACAGACACTGGGTGAATCAAAAGTAAATATCGCAGCAATGCAGGTTGCTCGCAGTGAAGCTGGTGGCACTGCACTTATGGCGCTAACTGTTGATTCACATGTCAGCGAAGATATCGTTGCCAAAGTTAAGAAGGATACTGATGCCGAATTCGTTCGCTCAGTATTTTTGGTGGAGTAATGAAAACTATTGAGTTAGCTGTTATCGCCGGCGATGGAATTGGACCGGAAGTTGTTAATGAAGGCCTAAAAGTTCTAGATGCCGTTGCAAAGAAATATGACCTTACTTTTAACCGTACTTCATATGATTTAGGTGCAGCCTTTTGGCACCGTACTGGTGAAACCTTGCCACAAAACATTTTGGATGAAATTGCAACTAAAGATGTGATTCTTCTTGGCGCAGTTGGGGATCCAACTGTTCCTTCTGGAGTTCTAGAGCGCGGACTTTTGCTCAAGCTTCGCTTTGCCTTTGATCACTACATCAATCTGCGCCCTGCGCGTTTAATGCCTGGCGTAACCGGGCCACTGGCAACAAAAGCTCCTATTGATTTTGTTGTAGTGCGCGAAGGAACCGAAGGCCCATACGTTGGAGCCGGCGGCGTCCTTGCAGAAGGTACCGATGCAGAAATCGCGACGGAAGAGAGTTTGAATACTCGCCGCGGCGCAGAGCGTGTTATCCGTGATGCATTCGAACGCGCACTTAAGCGTGATCGCAAGAAGCTAACTTTGGTGCACAAAAACAACGTATTAACCCGTGCTGGTGGACTCTGGACCCGTACTTTTAACGAAGTAGCTAAGGAATATCCAACAGTTGCAACTGACTATTTACATGTTGATGCAGCTTCAATGTTTTTTGTGACAAACCCAGAACGTTTTGATGTTGTTGTTACCGACAATCTCTTCGGAGATATCTTGACCGATATTGCAGCTGCAATCTGTGGTGGAATCGGTTTAGCCGCCTCAGGAAACATCAACCCAACTGGAAAATTCCCTTCAATGTTTGAACCAGTACACGGTTCTGCTCCAGATATTGCAGGTAAAAACATTGCCGATCCAACTGCCACAGTTATGTCTGTCGCCATGATGTTGGATCATCTTGGCTATGGCGATGCTGCCCGTGAAGTTGAGCGCGCAGTTGCCGCAGATCTTTTGAGCCGCGCAGATAAGAAGCGAAGCACAAGTGAAGTAGGAGATGCGCTAGTCGCAGCGCTATAAACCATGAAAATTACACTCAACCCACATGCCAAAGATAATGCAACTCGTAACGCACTTGTTGCCGAAGGCGGATTCGGCAAGCACTACACCGATCACATGGTTGTGTGCGAGTGGAGTGAAAAAGATGGTTGGGCAGAACCAGAGTTAATTCCGTATGGTCCACTTTCTTTAGATCCTGCCACCGCAGTTTTTCATTATGGACAGGAAATCTTTGAAGGCATGAAGGCATACCGCCAGCCAGATGGTTCAATCTCTCTATTTCGCCCAGAAGCAAATGCTAAACGTTTTGCAAACTCTGCAAAGCGCTTAGCGCTTCCTGAAATGCCAGAAGCGCTTTTTCTTGAAACCGTTGAAACTTTAGTTAAGCAAGATGCTGGTTGGGTCCCTAATAAAGTGGGGGAGTCTTTATATATCCGACCATTTATGATTGCAACTGAAGTTGGTTTAGGTGTTCGTCCATCAAATAAAGCCACATACATTCTTATTGCAACACCAGCTGGTGCCTACTTTGATCCATCAAAGGCTGTCTCTGTTTGGATTTCAACTGAGTATGTACGCGCGGCCCAAGGTGGCACGGGTGAAGCAAAATGCGGCGGAAACTATGCAGCCTCCCTTGTTGCACAAAAAGCTGCAGCTAAAGAGGGTTGCGATCAAGTTGTTTGGATCGATGCAAAAGAGCGCAAGTGGATTGAAGAGATGGGTGGCATGAACCTTTACTTCGTAAAGGGCAAAGGCGCCGATGCAACTGTTATTACTCCAATGCTGACCGGAACTTTGCTTCCAGGAATTACACGCGATTCAATTTTATCTGTAGCAAAAGATCTTGGTTACAAGGTCGAAGAAGTAATGCTCTCTGTTGATGATTGGCGCGATGGTGTTGCATCCGGTGAAATCACTGAAATCTTCGCTTGCGGAACTGCGGCCGTAGTTTCACCTGTTGGATCTGCAAAATCTGCAATGGGCACCTGGGTCACTGGCGATGGACAGCCTGGTGTAATCACAATGCAGATTCGCAATCACTTACTAGCAATTCAGCACGGAACAACAGCTGATACACATAATTGGGTACACAAGGTCTGCTAATGCCAGTATCAGATGCATTCCATATATACGACACCACGTTGCGCGATGGTGCACAGCAAGAGGGATTAAATCTTTCAGTTCATGACAAGTTGGCCATCGCCCGCCACCTGGATGAATTAGGTGTTGGATTTATCGAAGGTGGATGGCCAGGAGCAAACCCGAAGGACACAGAGTTCTTTGCACGTGCTAAAAAAGAGCTAGTACTTAAGAATGCAACTTTCGTAGCATTCGGTGCAACGCGTCGTCCGAACGTTAAGGCTGCCGATGATGTTCTACTTGGTGCGCTTCGAGATTCCGGAGCACCTGCCGTTACTTTGGTAGCAAAGGCATTTGATCGCCACGTTGATTTAGCTCTTAAGACAACCCTTGATGAAAACCTTGAAATGATCCGTGACTCTGTCACTCACTTAATTCAAGAAGGTCAACGTGTTTTTCTAGATGCCGAGCACTTCTTTGATGGCTATCGCAGCAACCGAGCATATGCATTAGAAGTAGTCCGTGTAGCTGCTGAAGCCGGCGCCGATGTCATTGCACTGTGCGATACAAATGGTGGAATGCTGCCTGATGAATTATCACAAGTTGTCCATGATGTATTAACTGCAAGCTCTGCCCGTCTTGGAATCCACTGCCACAACGACACAGGGTGCGCAGTCGCAAACTCCATGGCAGCCGTTGCCGCTGGTGCAACTCATGTTCAAGGAACATTAAATGGCTATGGCGAACGCACAGGTAATGCTGATTTAGTAACAATCATTGCAAATCTTGAGTTGAAGAAACATCAATTGGTTCTGCCTAAGGATTCACTGCGCGAAGCTTTTAGAATCTCGCACGCTGTTGCCGAAGTTACAAATGTTTCATCAAGTGCGCGTCAACCTTACGTTGGCGTTTCAGCATTTGCCCACAAGGCTGGTCTGCATGCAAGTGCAATCAAAGTAGATCCATCGTTGTACCAACATGAAGATCCAGCATCGGTTGGTAACGATATGCGTATGTTGGTTTCCGACATGGCTGGCCGCGCATCGATTGAATTAAAGTCCCAAGAACTCGGTGTAGATCTTGGTGGCGATAAAGAACTCATCGGCCGAATCGTTGATCGAGTCAAAGAGATGGAATCACGTGGATTCACTTTTGAAGCAGCAGATGCATCTTTTGAGCTTCTAGTTCATGAAGAGATGACTGGCAAGCGTCCATCCTTCTTTACAATCGATCACTGGCTTACAACCGTTGAAAAATCTGAAGATCAAAGCATTCTTACTAAAGCCGATGTGAAAGTGACAGCTATGGGTAAGCAGATTTCATGTACCGGAGTTGGAAATGGTCCAGTTAACGCTTTTGATAATGCACTGCGTACAGGTCTAAAAACTTTGTATCCTGAGCTAGAAGTTCTTGAGCTCACTGATTACAAGGTACGTATTCTTGAAGGCCGATTAGGCACGGGTGCTATTACACGTGTTCTAGTTGAAACCAGCGATGGCAAGGGCGAATGGAACACCGTTGGTGTTCACGAAAACGTCATTGCTGCATCGGCTATGGCACTTGAAGATGCCGTTACCTTTGGGCTTCTACGTCAGGGCCGCAAACCCGAGTAAAGTTCGGGCGTGAGCGAAGAATTTGAAAAGATCATTAACGCTTTTCAGCGCCACTTAGAGGTAGAACGAAATCTCTCGGCCCACACGATCCGGGCCTACTTAGGGGACCTCAGCTCGCTCCTCAACCACCTCGAAGTTCTCAACGTCAAAAATATTTCTCAACTAGAGCTTTCACATCTGCGTTCTTGGCTTGCCAATCTGCAAGTAAAAGGGGCATCACGAACAACAATTTCTAGACGTGCAGTGTCCGTACGGTTGTTTACAAAATGGGCACTTAAAAATAAATACATTGCAACTGACATCGGTGCCTCATTAGCAACTCCAAAAGGTCATCGAACTTTGCCGGAGGTTCTTGGGATCGATGATGCGAAGTTGGCGATGGATTCAATGGCAACGCGTGCAGCCGAAGAAGAAACTCCGATGTCTTTGCGCGATGTTGCAATGGTAGAAATCTTGTATGCATCAGGTGCACGTGTTGCCGAACTCTGCGGTCTGAACTTGGCCGACATTGATTACAACCGACAAACTATTCAAGTGTTGGGTAAAGGAAATAAGGAACGAGTAATTCCGATAGGTAATCCCGCCATGCGTGCTTTAAAAAAATGGCTTGAAGATGGACGGGCGCACATGATGAATGAAAAATCGGAGAAAGCAGTTTTTCTTGGTGCGCGCGGAAAACGCATTGATCAACGTGCAGTTCGAAGCGTTGTATATGAAGCATTAACTGCAATCGAAGGCATTGAACGCATGGGTCCACATGCTCTGCGACATAGCGCAGCTACACATTTACTTGAAGGTGGGGCAGATTTGCGAACTGTGCAAGAGATTTTGGGCCATGCTTCATTGGCCACAACGCAGATCTATACGCATGTATCTACCGAACGTTTACAAAAAGCATTTAAACAGGCGCATCCACGGGCATGAAAAAATCACTAGTAGTAATTCCAACATATAACGAGGTCGAAAGTATCGGTTCGTTGCTTGATGAATTAGCACACCTCGACGTGGATGTTTTAGTAATCGATGACGGCTCACCTGATGGCACTGCACAAATCTGTAGAGCCCATGGCGTTGAAGTTCTGGAGCGAAATGGTAAGCAAGGTTTAGGCAGTGCTTATCGTGCTGGTTTTCAGATCGCCCTTGATCGGGGCTATGAAAACATCATTGAAATGGATGCCGATGGTTCGCACCAAGTCAGTGATTTAGTAAAGATGATGGAGTGGATTGGCACAGCCGATCTGCTGATTGGTTCTCGCTGGGTCACTGATGGAAAAATTGCCAACTGGAGCAAATTCCGTGAACTTCTTTCAAAGTCTGCCAATAGATATGCCAATATCGTTTTATCCCTTGGCGTTGCCGATACGACTGCAGGCTTTCGAATCTACTCAGGCGCATTATTGGCAAAGATGGATATTCAGACGATTGCCAGCGAGGGTTACTGCTTTCAGATTGAGATGACACGGCGGGCACTTGCCCGGGGCGGCACAATCGCTGAAATTCCGATTACTTTTATCGAGCGCGAACATGGGGTCAGCAAGATGAGCTTTGCCATCGCCTTTGAAGCCGTGGTTCGCATCACTGCCTGGGGCTTTTTGCGCATTTTCGGGCGGTAATTCGCACGTTCACAGCTCAGGTAAGATTGCCAATGCACCATTCGAAGGAATTCGGCTGGTGACATCTCAGCACTGCCTGACCAACTGGTCGGTGAATCATCTCGGTCCGTTAAATCGGTAGATGACATTCAGTGCGACGGGCCCGACAAATTGTTTGGCCAAAACCGAGAGGTTTTGATTGTGCTGCGCACACAAAACCTAAGAAGGAGTATGCCGAAATGGCAGTAGTAACAATGCGAGAGCTCCTCGACAGCGGAGTCCACTTCGGACACCAGACTCGTCGATGGAATCCAAAGATGAAGCGTTTTATTTTCACTGAGCGCAACGGCATTTACATCATCGATATCCAGCAATCACTTGCTCTTATCGATAACGCATATGCATTCGTTCAAGACACAGTTGCTAAGGGCGGACATGTTTTGTTCGTTGGCACAAAGAAGCAAGC
>CAIJYZ010000115.1 GCA_903825015.1 uncultured Actinomycetes bacterium | reverse complement strand
CCTTATGGACGAACCTCTTTCAAACCTTGATGCGAAGTTGCGTGTTGCAACTCGTACGCAGATCGCTGCATTGCAGCGTCGCTTAGGAATCACAACTGTTTATGTAACGCACGACCAAGTTGAAGCTATGACAATGGGTGATCGCGTTGCAGTTCTTAAGGATGGCTTGCTTCAGCAAGTTGATACACCACGTAATCTTTATGACAATCCTGCAAATGCTTTCGTAGCAGGCTTTATTGGCTCACCAGCCATGAACCTTCTTAACGCACCAATTATTAACGGTAAGGCAATGCTTGGAAATCTTGGCATCGATGTACCAGCATCAGCTGGAACTGAAATAACTGTTGGTGTTCGCCCAGAAGGCTTCACTCCAGCTTCCGATGGCTTCCACGTAATGGTTGAGGTTGTAGAAGAACTTGGATCGGATGCATTCGTTTATGGAAAGCCAGCTGATACAAACGTTAAGTTTGCTAACTCAACTGACGAAGGCGCACAGATCATTGTTCGCTGGGATCCAAAGAATCCTCCAAAGGCAGGCGAAACAATCTCAGTTACAGCTAACCCAAGTGCAGTTCACTTGTTTAGCTCAACTACTGGAGAGCGTATTTAATTAGCTTTCAATAAAAAACCCGCCGTATATACGGCGGGTTTTTTATGCTCCAGTTTTAACTGGTGAGTTTTCGAGTAACGCCCACTCTTCATCGGTAAAGAGACGTGAACGTGTAAGAAATCGTTTTCCCTCAGTCGACTCGAGCGAGAACCCTCCCCCACGTCCATCTACGACATCGATAGTTAAATGAGTGTGTTTCCAATATTCGAACTGCGATGCAGACATCCAGACCGCAATTGGTTCATTGAGTTCGGCAATTACTAACTCCCCAACTAATACATCTGAACTACCAACACGAAATTCACCTTTGAGATAACACATTGGCGAAGAACCATCACAACAGCCGCCTGATTGATGAAACATCAATGGACCGTTTATGGCAGAAAGTTTTATTAATAACAATGCCGCCTCGCGTGTGTAGTCAACGCGAGACGGCAGTGTCATTTGTTCTCCTTAGAAGAAACCAAGCTTGTTAGGTGAGTACGAAACTAGCAGGTTCTTTGTTTGCTGGTAATGATCAAGCATCATTTTATGGTTTTCACGGCCAATACCCGAAGCCTTATAACCACCGAATGCTGCTCCTGCTGGATATGCGTGATAGCAGTTTGTCCAGACGCGGCCTGCCTGAATTGCACGGCCTGCGCGATAAGCAGTGTTCATATCGCGGGTCCAAACTCCAGCACCTAATCCATACAACGAGTCATTAGCAATTTCAATGGCGTTATCAAAACCATCAAACTTTGTAACAGAGACAACAGGTCCGAAGATTTCCTCCTGGAAGATTCTCATCTTGTTGTGACCTTCAAAGATTGTTGGCATGACGTAATAACCACCTGAAAGTTCGCCGCCAAGATCTGCGCGCTCTCCACCAGTAATTACCTTTGCACCTTCTTTCTTACCAATATCTAGGTAAGAAAGAATCTTTTCTAGTTGATCAGTGCTTGCTTGTGCACCCATCATCGTTGAGAGATCTAATGGGTTACCCATTTTGATTGCCTTAGTACGAGCAGTTACATCGCCCATAAACTTGTCGTAAATCTTGGCCTCAACCAAACCACGCGAAGGACATGTGCAGACTTCACCTTGGTTTACAGCAAACATTGTGAAGCCTTCTAGGGCCTTGTCATAGAAAGCATCATCTTCGGCAGCAACATCGTTAAAGAAGATATTTGGGCTCTTGCCACCGAGTTCTAGGGTGACAGGAATGATGTTTTCTGATGCGTATTGCATGATTAAACGGCCAGTAGTTGTTTCTCCGGTAAATGCAATCTTTGCAATACGTGGAGAAGATGCAAGTGGCTTACCTGCTTCAACACCAAAGCCGTTAACAATATTTACGACTCCTGCTGGCAATAGATCTTTAATGATGTCCATCAAGAACATGATTGAGACTGGAGTTTGTTCTGCTGGCTTTAAGACTACGCAGTTACCAGCGGCAATCGCTGGTGCTAACTTCCACACAGCCATCAAGATTGGGAAATTCCAAGGAATGATCTGACCAACTACACCAAGTGGCTCATGGAAATGATAAGCAACGGTGTCATGGTCAAGCTCGCCCGCTGATCCTTCTTGCGCACGAATAGCTGCGGCAAAATATCTGAAATGATCGATTGCCAATGGGATATCAACATAGAGAGCTTCACGGACTGGTTTTCCGTTTTCCCAAGTTTCGGCAACGGCGATCGCTTCAACATTTGCTTCCATGCGATCTGCGATTTTATTAAGAATAATCGCGCGTTCGGTTGCAGATGTTTTACCCCATGCAGGTGCAGCAGCGTGCGCGGCATCTAGGGCCTTATCGATATCTTTGGCATTTCCACGAGCTACTTCACAAAATACTTTTCCAGTAACTGGAGTTACGTTTTCAAAATACTGGCCTGAATCTGGCTTTACATACTCGCCATTAATCCAATGGTCGTATCGTGATAAGTAGTTAACTTTGCTTCCGGGTTGTCCAGGAGCAATGAAATCGGTCATGTTTCCTCCAACTTCATGCGCGCAACGGTGCGGGCGATGTGTGTTGAAAGTAGACCTGCATACTGGGACTGGCAATAGAAATTACCGAGTCCTACCCCTCAAAAAAACTTAGAGTTTCATGATAATTCTAAAGTTCCGCGTAAAACATGAACTTTGCCAACGCCTGTAACCTT
The DNA here is from genome assembly GCA_903825015.1 of uncultured Actinomycetes bacterium. Classification (GTDB taxonomy): domain Bacteria; phylum Actinomycetota; class Actinomycetes; order Nanopelagicales; family Nanopelagicaceae; genus Planktophila. The sequence continues at coordinate 1,516 of CAIJYZ010000115.1, read as the reverse complement.
CCATTGGCCATCGCGGATCAGTGCCGTGTTTTCATCAATCCCAATCAATGTGGTGTCCGCTCCAACACGAGCGACAAAGGATGCGACACGATCCGGCAACCATCCAAGCATTTTGTCGTAGTGTGGAATCACTTCGATATCTGGAAGAAGATTTAATCCATCACTATGAGATGTTTTACGAATTCCCATAATTGTTCCGCCAAAGGCCATAGCCCCGGCAGAGCATCCAGCTAGAGATGAGCCGGTCTCCCATTGATAAATAATGGCATCCCACAAAGGTGATTCTTTAAAGGTATCAACAATTCGATGCGGGTCACCACCGGAGAAATAAATTAGTCCTGCATCTGTTACGGCGTTAATAAAATCTTGGTTAAAAGCATCTTCTCGATCATGGATTGGCAGGTAAATACACTCGCTACCAATTCGATCTGATTGTTCTTTACCCCGTCGCTTCCAATAATTACGACGTTCGTCGCCCTCACCTGATGATCCAGTTGGGATTTGAATGTAGGTGTTTTTCTTTCCCCGCTCAAATGCAGAATGCAGGAGTCCGGTTTCGAACTCCTGCATTACTGGTAAATACTCTCCTGAGCCGACAAGGGCTAAGAGGCCTTTGTCATGATTCATGTCTAAAAGTTTACGCCATTGCCTTCTTTAGGTTTTCATCGATTGAGTCGAGAAATTCTTGCGTAGTTTGGTACGGAGCTTCTTTGGAAATCAGGGTAGATAGATCTTTAGTCATCTTGCCCTGCTCAACAGTCTCAATACAAACACGTTCTAGAGTGTCGCAGAATTTAGCTAGTTCTGCGTTGTCATCAAGCTTTGCACGGTGTGCAAGACCACGAGTCCACGCAAAGATTGACGCGATTGGATTTGTAGAAGTTGCTTTACCCTTTTGATGATCACGATAGTGACGTGTAACTGTTCCATGAGCTGCTTCAGATTCAACAATTTTTCCATCTGGTGTCATCAATACTGATGTCATCAAACCGAGTGAGCCATACCCTTGCGCAACTGTGTCAGATTGAACGTCGCCGTCGTAGTTCTTACATGCCCAGACGTAGCCGCCCTCCATGCGCAATGACATCGCAACCATGTCATCGATGAGGCGATGCTCGTACCAGATACCTGCAGCTTCAAACTTTTCCTTGAACTCTGCTTGATAGATTTCTTCAAAGATATCTTTAAAGCGACCGTCATATGCCTTCAAGATTGTGTTCTTGGTAGAAAGGTAAACTGGGTACTTGCGAAGCAAGCCGTAGTTCAATGAAGCATGCGCGAAGTCGCGGATAGATTCATCGACGTTGTACATACCCATTGCAACACCAGATGATTTGAAATCAAAAACTGTGTATTCAGTTGGTGCAGAGCCATCTTCAGGAACAAATGACATCGTCAGTTTTCCAGCACCTGGAACTTTGAAATCAGTTGCCTTGTACTGGTCTCCAAATGCGTGACGGCCAATAACAATCGGCTTAGTCCAGTGTGGAACCAAACGAGGAACGTTGCTAATGAT
>CAIJYZ010000114.1 GCA_903825015.1 uncultured Actinomycetes bacterium | reverse complement strand
CTACACCACGTATTTGATGGTTACGAACCTTGGTATGGCGATATCCGTACTCGCGGAACAGGTTCACTTGTTTCAGACCGTATGGGAACAGTTACTTCTTATGCCCTTTATGGAACACAAGATCGCGGAACAATTTTCGTTGAACCAGGCGATGAGGTTTATGAAGGCATGGTTATTGGCGAGAACTCTCGTAGCGATGACATGGACGTTAACTGTGTCCGCGAAAAGAAACTGACAAACATGCGTGCTTCAGGTACCGATGAATCAGAGCGTTTGATTCCGCCTAAGAAGCTCAACATGGAAGGTGCTCTTGAGTTCTGCCGCGAAGACGAGTGTGTAGAAGTTACGCCAGCTGTTGTTCGTATCCGCAAGGTTGTTCTTGATGGTGACGAGCGTGCCCGTACAACTGCCCGTCAGAAGAAGGCAAACCTCAACGTATAAAGCCGGTTTAGTCAGCCCTCTAGGGTTGAATTACCACCGTGAGTAAGCAGCCCTTTACCCTCGTTGCGCCTAGCGCCCCGAAGATTACGCCTGCCCTTTCTCCTGATCAATTGGCCGCCGTTACTCACCGTGACTGCCCCTTAGTAATCCAAGGCGGTCCGGGAACAGGCAAAACAACGGTTTTAGTTGAAGCTGCATTGTCGCGCATAGCCGAAGGGCAAAACCCAGATTCAATATTGCTTTTAACTTTTGGTCGAGAACGTGCATCCGAATTACGCGATGCAATCGCGCTTCGCACAACCAAAACAATGTACGAACCATTGGCACGGACTTTTCACTCTCTAGCGTTTTCAATCATAAAGATGAAGGCTAAGAATGATCCCGAACCAATTCTTTTGAGCGGACCAGAGCAAGAGAGCTTTATTAAGGATCTACTAAAAGGCGATATCGCTCAAGGTTACAGAGAATGGCCAGCTGATTTACATGCAGCGCTTACGACAAATGGTTTTGCCCGAGAACTTCGCGATCTAATTCTACGAGCATCTGAACGCGGCATTGGACCCAAAGAATTAGAAGAACTTGGCGTAAGTGAAGGTGAAAAATTCTGGTTCGCTGCTGCACAGTTCTGGAAGCGATATCTGAATTCAATGATCATGCGTGAAATAAGTGCCGCAGATGCAAAGCTTCGAATAGACCCATCAGAATTAGTTTCACGTGCTGCAATCCACTTGCACAACAACCCCGATGTTTTAGCGGCGATGCGTGCACGTTTTACAACAATCATGGTTGATGAGTTTCAAGAAAGTGATCCTGCTCAGCGTGCGTTATTGGCGATGCTAGTTGGAAGCGATGTAATAATTTGCGCCGATGCAGATAGCGCTGTCGGTCGATTCCGCGGCGCAGATCCCGATGGTTTATCGGCAGCCCTTGACCCATATCGGGCTAAAGAGATCGTTCTCAATACTTCATTTAGAAGCGCCTTAAGTATTTTTGAGGCAGGTGTGAACTTTGCAAAGAAGATGAAAGGATCACCAGTTACTCGCAAACGCACCTGTGGCAATGAAAACACGGGCCAAGTGCAGGTGCATCGCTTCAGATCAGGGGCCGAAGAAGCAGCATTTATCGCTCACCAATTTCGTAGTGCACACCTTCGCGATGGTATTTCTTATAGCAAGATGGCAGTAATTTTACGAAATCCCGGATTACAGGCATCGACTTTACGTCGTGCATTTTCTCAAGTCGCAATTCCAGTTGCCTCCGAACTTCAAGTGTTAGCAGGCAATTCGGCGGTCGCACCATTTCTGCTTCTTGCTCGAGTTGCACTAAAACTACAACCTCTTAATTTTGATACTGCAGAACGTTTGCTAATGAGCGAATTCGGTGGCGCAGATTCAATCTCCTTGCGCCGGATTAGACGGGCGATGATTGCCGCAAGAGCTGATGGCGATGAAAGAACTGGAACGCAGTTAGTTATTGATGCAATTGATAAGGGTGAAATACTGATAGAAGGCGCACTCGAGATTACGCGAGTGCATGATTTGCTTGAAAAAGTTCGTGCAGTCGCCAGGGATAAGAAATCTACGGCCGATGAGCTTCTGTGGTCTATCTGGGACAACGCGGCCGCAAGCGATGGCCAAAAACTTTCAATGACATGGCGAAATCAAGCTTTGCGTTCTGGTGTTCGTGGTGCCGCAGCAGACAGAGATCTTGATGCGATGATGCAGTTGTTTGAAACCGCTGCAAGATATTCAGAACGCTTTCCTTTATCCGGTCCTGGTGCATTCATCGCCGAGATTGCTACTGAAGATATTGCTGGAGATGTGATTACAGCAAAAGGCGTTCGACCAGATTTTGTAGAAATTCTTACAGTCCATAGCTCCAAGGGGCGCCAATGGGATTTAGTTGCAATTGCCGGCCTTCAAGAGGGAACATGGCCAAACTTAAAGCAACGCTCTTCACTACTTGGTGCAGAGCGTTTAGTAGAACGCGCACGAAATCCTGAAATCGCTCGGGATCAATTGGATGTAATAGCGGCAAGTGGTTTGCTACAAGATGAAGAACGGCTTTTTCATGTGGCTCTGACCCGTGCTGCGCAATCGTTATTTGTCACCGCCGTTCAACGCGAAGATGAAGAACCATCGCAGTTTTTCGAAACTCTCGAACTTTTCGTCAATAAAAGCGATGAAGAATTAGAGCCACTTATTACCCAGGTTCCTCGCCCGATAACAGCGCCAGCTTTAGTTGCCGAACTTCGAGCTCAATTACACGGAGAAAATTCCACCGAAGCCGCGGCATTGCTTAAGACCTTGGCCTCTGAAGGGATTTATTTAGCCGATCCGACACATTGGATTGGCTCAGTGCCGATAAGTACGGATACACCAGTTATTGATCCAGATGCCGAAGTAGTTGTTTCACCTAGTGGAGCCGAATCTTTTGTTGAATGTGGAGTTAAGTGGTTTCTACAAAATAATGGAGGAACTGACGGGGATAGCACTGCGCAAGTTTTGGGTTCTGCAATTCATGCCTTCGCCGCAAAGATGGTTCAAGAGCCAGGTACAACTAAAGAGAGTTTAATATCCAATTTAGAAAGTTCTTGGAAACTCATCGATCCAGATTCTGGTTGGGTCAGTGCATCGCATCTTGAAAACGCTGTAACTATGCTCGAAAAATTTGTTGAGTATCACAACAAAACCACACGGAAAGTTGTTGATGCCGAAATTCGTTTTGATGTAAAGCTAGGCCGGGCGCGTATTAAAGGAAGTGTAGATCGACTTGAAGTTGAAGCAGATGGCTCATTATTCATTATTGATTTCAAAACTGGCGGTACACCGATTGCTGTAAAAGAAGCCAAAGACAATCTGCAACTGCGTAGTTATCAAGTAGGTATTTCCGAAGGTGGATTTACTCAAGGCAATACAAGTGCTGGTGCTGAACTGGTTTACTTAGGAACTTCATCTGCAAATCCAACACTTAGACCTCAACATGTGATTGATGTAGAGGCAACAAAAGTTAAGCTAAATGAAATTGCCGAAGGTATGGGCGCTGCACAGTTCTTTGCGACAATAAATAAGCGGTGTAAAGGCTGCCAGGTACGTAAATCCTGTCCAGTTCAAAACGATGGACGGACGGTGATTGAACCGTGACCGAAGCTAGATACTCTCCTGAAGAGATAATTGCAAAATTACAGGCACATCCAAAGTTTGGTTCTTCTATTCAACCTGTTACGTCATACCAATCCGAAATCATAAGAAGTCCGCTCGAACCTTGCGTTGTGATCGCAGGAGCTGGTTCTGGAAAAACCGAAACCATGAGTAATCGGGTACTTTATTTAGTTGCAAATGGGATGGTGACTCCCGATCAAATTTTAGGTTTAACTTTTACGCGCAAAGCTGCAGGTGAGTTATCAGTTCGTATTCGTAAACGACTTCGTCAGTTAGCCGCACTCGCTGATTTCAAACACATCACATCAACGGCTACTTCGGTTACCACATATCACTCGTATGCTGGAAAATTACTTGGCGAACATGCAATCCGTTATGGAATCGATGCCGACGCCGAACCTTTAGGCGAGGCTGCCATATGGCAGATCGCAGCAGATGTTGTGCGCAACTGGTCCGATGATTCATATCGCAATCAAAGTGCGGTCAGCACGGTCATTAAAGACCTATTGGGACTTTCTAAATTGATGCTCGAACATCAAGTTAAAGCGCAAGATATAGAGAGAATCGGCAACGAAGTTTTAGCTGCGTTGCAACCACTTCATGGAAACAGCAATGCAGAAGTTCGAGACGTGGCAAAAGCAATGCGCCAACGAAACTCGCTTCTGCCTATGGTCGATGCATTTATGCAACGTCGCAAAGCCGCAGGAGAATTCTCTTTTGATGACCAGATGTCGTGGGCTGCAGATATCGCAGAAAATTTTGAAGATGTAGGCGCTCTAGAACGCAGCAAATATAAAGTTGTCTTGCTAGATGAATACCAAGATACTTCGCAATCCCAGGTGCGAATGCTCTCATCTCTTTACGGCGCGGGACACCCGGTAATGGCTGTGGGAGACCCCTCGCAAGCTATCTATACCTGGCGTGGAGCCTCTGCCGGCACCATGGCCTCGTTTGCTAAGTATTTCCCAAGAAATAGCAATCAATTAGGCGATGCACAGTTTTCATTACCAACAACCTTTCGCAATGACCAGATGATTTTGGCAGTTGCCAATCGAATTAGCGATGAAATTAAATTGGCTGGAGGTCAGCAAGTTGTAGAACTTCAAGCCCGACCTAATGCAGGCAAAGGCGAAGTTGCATATGGAATTTTTGAAACAATTGATGCTGAAGCCCAAGCCATTGCCGAATATGTAGCAAAAAACTGGGATCCCAATAAAGGTAAGACATGTGCAGTTCTAGTGCGCAAGCGAAGCCAAATAAGTGCTATCGAAGGCGCATTACATGATGCAGGAATCGCTGTTGAGGTAATTGGAATCGGTGGCCTTGTACACGTTCCAGAAGTTGCCGATGTTGTAACTTTGCTCAAAATAATTACTAATCCAGATGCCGGTGCTGCAGTTATGCGTCATTTAACTGGGCCAAGAATTAATTTGGGTCCTCGCGATATAGCCGCTCTTGGAAAATTCTCACGCGATCGTGCTAAAGCCTTGCACGCAGATTCCAAAACTTTTATCAAGAAAATCGCAGCCGGTAACCCAGAACAGTTAGAAGCCGATGATCAATTTGCCGGTTCAATAATCGATGCCATAGATGAAATCCATAATGCAAAACAATATGGTTTCAGTGATACGGGATTCCAAAGGCTAGTTAGATTTGCAGCAGATCTTCGTCGATTACGCTCGCGTGCGGGTGGCCAGATCACGGACTTGATCAGTGAAATTGAAAACTACTTAACCCTTGAGAGTGAAATAACCCTTCGCGATGGATCGCAAACTGGTCGTAGGCATTTAGATCGTTTCCTCGATGAAGCTTCCAAATTTGAACGAAGCGGTGGAACCGTTGCTAATTTCTTAATATGGCTTGATATTGCAGCAGAGACTGAAGGGGGCTTGAAAGCTGGAGCCCCCGAGATTAGAAGTGATGTCGTGCAGATTTTAACTATTCATATGGCTAAAGGCGCCGAATGGGATGTGGTTATTGTTCCCGGATTGGCCGAAGGCACGTTCCCAGGAAGTAATTCGGGGGATTCAGATAATTGGATTAAGAATGAGAAACATGTGCCATTTGAACTTCGAGGTGATGCACATGAACTTCCGCATTTCTCATTGCACGGCATAACTAAGAATAGCGAAGCATCTAAAGCTATTAAAGCATTTGCCAAAGAGTGCAGTGAAAACATTAAGTTGCGTGAAGAAATGCGTCTTGCCTATGTCGCGGTGACTCGTGCGAAATCGCATTTACTATGCACAACATCGTGGTGGCGTGATGGCACAAATTCAGTTGATCCAAGTGAGATTTTTACAATGATTGCCACGGCTGCAAATGGACTTGGTGGATTATTACTCAGCGATGTGCCGGCACCAGAAGAAGGTGCTGAAAATCCAACGACAGAAAATCCAATTGCAGCGCTTTGGCCACGCGATCCATTGGGCAACCGGCGTTCAGCATTTGATGCTGCGATTGAATTAATTAATGCCTCATCTGCGCATACTTTAGATGAGTCCGCGTCAGAGGAAATCAATTCATGGATTGCTGATGCTCAGGCGCTCATCAACGAGCAACGCAAAAGTAAGAGTGAAACGATTCGCGTTTCTCTGCCTCCTCGACTATCAACTTCAACCCTGGTTGCTTTGCATAAAGACTCACAAGAATTAGCTCTCAATATTCGCCGACCAATGCCGCGCGGTCAAGATCAATATTCTCGTAGAGGCACTGCATTCCACTTATGGGTAGAGCGTCAATTTAGCGATGCGGCCACATTATTTAGTGATGAGTACTTGGATTACTTGGACCCACTTGATGAAGATTCAAAGTTAGAGGATCTTAAAAAAGCTTGGCTGGCTAGCGAATACGCGCATCGAACTCCAGCGCGCGTTGAAGTTCCATTTGAAACAACTATCGGTGGCATTCTGGTGCGTGGTCGTATCGATGCCGTTTATGCAACGGCCGATGGATTCGAAGTTGTTGACTGGAAAACCGGTTCTACCAAGCTGGATTCATCTGCTGCGGTGCAGTTAGCCATGTACCGATTGGCGTGGGCAAAACTTTCAGGTACCGATATTTCAAAGATCAGCGCAGCATTTCACTACGTCCCGACCTCAATAACTGATCGGCCCGCTGATTTACTGGATGAAGCTGCATTGGTTGCCTTGATTTCTAACGCCAGCAAGGAATCTGCGTGAATCTAAAGATTGCGATTCTGATTGCATCTATGGTTAGTTGGGGAATCTCTAACCCCCTTGCAGATCTAGCGATTACTAAGTTTTCACCTCTTTTTCTTTCTCTGATTGAATGTAGTGTTGGTTTCATCTTCATTGCTATTGTGACCACAATTCGTCGCAACATGCCCCATATTCCATGGCGCTTAGTTATTCCGATCGGAATCATGCAACCTGGCCTTGCTTGGTTACTCGGCAATACTGGCTACACACATGAAACGGCTAGTACTGGTGTGTTGATTCTTACCGGAGAAACTTTGTTCACAGTGCTGATTGGTTTCTTCTGGTTAGGCGATCGCTTAACACATAAACAATGGGCTTACTTTCTGCTCGGGATATTTGGTGTTGTAGTCGCAAGTGCTACCGGTACACACCTAGATGCAACATCTACTTCTCTCTATTTTGTTTTATCTGCTTTTCTCTTTGGTATCTATGCAAATATCTTGCGCAAGCATTTATCGGAATACTCACCTGTGGATTTGGCACTTGGACAAACCCTTGTATCTGTTGTATTTCTTGGCGCTTTCTACTTGATTAGCGAGCAAAATGTTCCAACGGATGTAAGCACTCACATCTGGGTATCAGCAGTTCTCTCTGGCTTATTTGGAGTCGGCCTGCCCTTTGTAGCTTTTAACTATGCTCTCCAAAACCTGCCCGGCCGCATCACTGGCCCATCGCTAAACATCATTCCAATTGCAGGTGTAGCCGCCAGCATCGCATTGGGCCGCGGTGCTCCAACCCTGGCGCAGTTAGTTGGGGGCGTAATCGTTATTGCCTCCGTCGCGCTTATTTCGAGACAAGAAAAAGGCGTAGAGAGGACGGATCGAGAAATCGCGGCGTTAAAGCGTGAAGATAGAGAAGCAGGAAGATTAACTCTAAGCGGCCTCGATCAAACAACCGATACGCCAACATGGAAAACTGGACCAAATATCAATAAGCCGTATATATATGGCGGAGATATGGACGAAGAACCGAGAGTTTAGTTTTCGATTTCAATCTGTAACGGCAAGTGGTCACTCATACCTGAATGTGGATATTGAATATGTGTGACATCTTTTGAAGTTAGACCTTGTGAAAGAAAATAGTCGATTTGCACTTTTGGATACCAACTGGGGAAAGTGCGCATAGTCGCTAAAGATTTCCAAGTAAATCCGCGGGCAAAGATTCCAAATGGAATATTGAGATCACCCATAATAATAATTTTGGATTTATCAGTAACACCTAACTTGTTGGCCCATCGTTTGATCTTTATCAACTGAGCTAAAGAAAAACCTGGAACAAATGAAAGATGAGTATTGACAATCAACCAACCATTCTCTAACTGCGCAGCCAGCGCACTTCGTGGATGATCGCGAACATAAAAACGTTTCATCTTTCCATCAACTGGAAAAGCCATCAGAACGCCAATGGGCGAACCTTTTAAATCTAGACGATGCCACGATGTAACGGCGATCTTTGAGACCATTCCAATGCCATAAGCAGGTGGAGCAACTTCACTCTTATTGGTAATTAACTTGTCGTCGCTATCATTTGGATTTCGCCAATCATCATCGGGTGAACCCATCAGCGAAGGCGCAAAGGCCCAGTCAGCGGCAGCCATAATCGATGCAACGTTGGCAGTTTGATTATGATCACCTGATCGACCCAAGAAGTAATCGACCTCTTGAAGACCAATGACATCTGAAGCCAACTGCCCCAAAGCTGCCCTCAATAGAGCGCCGTTATCAGCCTCTTTATCCGGAGGCATTGCCTCGCAGTGGAGCAGATTCCAGGATGTTATGCGCATGGGGCGATGCTAGTAGCGTTCACCCCTATGAGCGCGCGCAATCAATCCCTGTCCCCGATAAATCGCGCCAGCCATCTGCGCACCGATGCCACATCCCTTGCACAGTTGTGGGAGAACGCCTTAATTCTGCAGATTATCGATGGACAGATAGCCGCAACTGAAGATGCATTGATCTTTTGTGATGCCTCAACCGTTGCATCACAACTTGAATCATTTACTCAAGGCGAGCGGTTCTTTTTAGGGTTAGGCCGCGATAACAACACACCATATTTTGCTTGGCGAACCTCTTGGATCGATGAGCCAAAAAGTGAAGAAGAAAAATACGAAGGCTTTGCAACATTGCGTGAAGTAGGCAGCAATCTAGATGAAATAGAAATCTCACTAGCGATGCATGCTGTGGGTTTGGCAAACTGGCACGCAACGCATCCATGTTGTTCAAGGTGCGGAGCTGCAACGGTTAGTGATTTAGGTGGAGCAGTACGTGTCTGTGTTGAAGATTCAACGCAACATCATCCACGAACAGATCCTGCAGTTATAGTCTTAGTAAAAGATTCACAAGACCGAATACTGCTCGGCCATCAACCTATTTGGCCGGAAAAACGTTTCTCAACTTTTGCAGGTTTTGTTGAACCTGGCGAGTCATTTGAAGAATGCGTTTCGCGCGAAGTCTTTGAAGAGGCGGGCGTGTATTGCAACGATATTAATTATCTGAGTTCCCAAGCATGGCCATTTCCTGCATCGATAATGATTGCATTTGAAGCAATCACCGATCATCCAGAGAATGCGCGCCCCGATGGCGAAGAGATAACTGAAGTGCGTTGGTTTAGTCGTGCTGAAATGAAAACAGCTGTTGCCACGGCAGATATCTTGTTGCCACCTTCAATCTCTGTTGCTCGCAAGATGATTACAGCTTGGTTCGTTGATAAAGATGGCTACGTTGAAAGCGATCTGCATGGCGGGGAAACATGGCGATAACTTCAGAAATTCGCGCAGAAGAGATTTTAGAATCTCTCGATAACGAGCAAAGAGCCGTTGCCCTTGCTACTCGCGGACCTGTATGTGTTATTGCAGGCGCCGGAACCGGTAAAACCCGTGCAATCACGCATCGAATTGCATATGCGGCAGCAATAAATGTGATGGATCCGCACAAGGTATTAGCCCTGACATTTACCGCACGCGCAGCGGGAGAAATGCGCATGCGCCTTCGCTCACTTGGTGTTCCATCGGTTGCAGCACGCACGGTTCATGCTGCCGCTCTAAAACAACTCACTTTCTTCTGGCCTCAAGTTTTTGGTGGCCGTACCCCTGATCTGATCACTTCAAAAACTGCCTTTATTTCAGAAGCCATTAAGCGGGCAGAACTCACGGGAGAACTTTCAATCACCTCACGTGATTTGATGCGTGATATCGCCTCTGAAATCGAATGGTCCAAGGTCAGCGAAGTTGCACCGATTGATTATCTATCCGAACTCGGTAAGCGCACAGTTAAGCCACGTATTAACCCAGAACAGATGGCAAAGGTTTACACCGCTTATGAATCAGTGAAACACCAAGAACGCGCGATGGATTTTGAAGATGTTTTGCTACTGACCACGGCCATGATTGAACAAGAACGTGAAGTCCGCGAACGCGTACAAGATCAATACCGATTCTTCACCGTTGATGAGTATCAAGATATTTCTCCACTGCAGCAACGTCTAATTAATGCCTGGTTAGGTTCACGGCAAGAAATCTGCGTCGTTGGCGATCCTGCACAAACTATCTACTCATTTGCCGGTGCAACTCCTGTTTTCTTAAACTCATTTACTCAACGTTTTCCAGAGGCCGAAGTTATTCGCTTAACAACTGGATATCGATCAACTCCTGAAATTACGTTTATGGCTAACTCCGTTCTGCGAAAAGCTCAGATGGGTCAGGAATTAGTCGCACTTAATGACCATGGTGATAAACCATCAGTTGATGCATATACTGATGAATCATCTGAAATCGCCGGAATCATCGATTTCATTACACAGCTGATTTCACAGGGAACTCCACCACAGGAAATCGCTGTTTTAGCGCGCACCAATAGCCAACTCAATGCTGTAGAACGTGCAATGAATTCTGCCAAAGTTCCATATCAAGTTCGTAACAGTGAGCGATTCTTTGATCGTTCAGATGTCCGCGAGTTCTTAAAGCTTGTTCGAAATGCTTCGGTTATTCCAATGCAAGGCGTGTCATGGCTAGATGAACTTCGCACTCTTGCGCAACCATTTTTAACTGGGGCCCATATCGACGGTATTGCGGCATTGCTTCACTTGGCGCGCGAACTCGATTCTGACAATGGATTTACACCAAAAAATTTGCGCACTTATTTGCGCGAACTCGAAGATCGAGTGCAGCAAAACAATCCGCCAACTATGCCCGTAACAACTCTTGCAACCTTGCATGCAGCTAAGGGCCTTGAATGGGAGCGCGTATTTTTAATGGGAGTCAGCGAAGGACTGCTTCCCCTTGAAAATAACTCAACAACGGGTGATCAAGCATCTATCGATGAAGAACGCAGACTGTTTTATGTTGGAATCACGCGCGCCAAGGTGGATCTGCATATGAGCTATCGTGGAAAACCTTCAAGATTTTTGAGCGAAGCTGGCCTGGTCTGACCCCTGTTTTAAGAGCTTATTCAGGGAAATGACAGGCGACTTGAGAGGTACCTATCTGTATTAAAGCAGGCGGCTGAGTTGCACAAATTTCTGCAGCTTTCCAACAGCGGGTTCTAAATCTGCAGCCGGATGGTGGATTAATGGGATTAGGGACATCGCCAGTTAAACGGATACGTTCGCGCGCACCCACTGCATCGGGATCAGCCTCTGGAACTGCAGAGAGCAAAGCCTTTGTATACGGGTGCTTTGGGGTTGCATATAACGTATCGCGATCAGCAATTTCAACGATATTTCCTAGATACATAACTGCAACGCGTTGTGCAAAATGGCGAACCACAGCTAAGTCGTGGGCAATAAAGACAAAAGTTAAACCAAAATCTTTTTGTAAATCCTTCATTAAATTAATAATCTGTGCCTGAATCGATACGTCCAATGCACTCACTGGTTCGTCGGCGACGATTAGTTTTGGGCGTAGTGCTAATGCACGAGCGATACCAATGCGCTGACGCTGGCCGCCAGAAAATTCATGAGGATAGCGGTTGTAGTGCTCAGGATTTAATCCAACGATTTCCAAAATCTCTTGAACTCGCTTTTTAACACCGCCTTCAGGAGTAATTTTATTAATCCTAAATGGTGTAGAAACAATTGTCCCGACGGTATGACGAGGATTCAAAGATGCATATGGATCCTGAAAAATCATCTGCAAATCACTTCGTATCGGCCGCATCTGCGTATTTGAAAAATGCGAAATATCTTGACCTTCAAAAACCACAGTGCCAGCCGTTGGTTCAAGCAAGCGCGTGATTAATCGTCCCGTGGTTGATTTTCCGCATCCGGATTCACCGACAAGTCCTAACGCCTCGCCTTGTGAGACATCAAAGGAAATCCCATCGACGGCTTGAACAATCTCATGTTTACCAAAAAAGCCTTGGCGACCACCAGGGAAATGTTTTGTCAGTCCGCGGACTGAGAGGATGGGGGAGTCTAATTCGCTCATAATTGTGGCTTCACTTGTGTTGAAAAAATTCTCTGACGAAGCTCTGAATCCATATGGCAGCGAACTGAGTGTGATTTTCCTGATTCGATTGCCACCAATTCTGGAACGCGAGTTGCGCAGACATCTGCCTTTTCAACATAGTTGCAACGGGGGTGAAATGCGCAACCACTTGGAACTGAGATCATGCTTGGCGGAGCGCCCTGAATAGCGGTTAACGGCAGATTTGGATCACCGGTCAAGCGTGGAATTGAGGTTAATAAACCCCATGCATATGGGTGTTGTGGCACCTGAAGCACATCTCGAACAGTTCCATATTCAATCTGCTTGCCCGCATACATCAACAAAATATCATCAGCGGTTTCAGCTACGACACCAAGGTCGTGTGTAATCAAAATAATCGCCGTACCAAATTCTTTTTGTAGATCTCGCAGTAGTTCCAGGATCTGTGCCTGCACAGTTACATCTAGGGCTGTTGTCGGTTCATCAGCAATTAGCAGAGATGGGTTACATGAAAGAGCCATTGCAATCATCGCGCGCTGTCGCATACCGCCAGAAAATTGATGGGGGTAATCATTGACTCTCTTTTGAGGTTCAGGGATTCCCACGCGGTCGAGCATTTCTATTGCACGTGCGAAAGCTTGCTTCTTTGAAACATTATTGTGAACTAAATAGGCCTCAGCAATTTGGTGACCTACCGTGTAATAAGGATGAAGCGCAGCTAACGCATCTTGGAAAATCATCGACATAGCTTTTCCGCGAAGTTTTCTTACCTCAGATTCAGTGGCTGAAACTATTTCTTTTCCATCGACCCAAATCTCACCTGTTACTTCGGCGCGAGTTCCTTTTTGGAGTCCAAGAATTGCCAGACTTGTTACAGATTTTCCTGAGCCTGATTCACCCACAATCCCTAAGGTCTTACCTTTTTCAACAGAAAAAGAGAGTGAATCAACTGCTTGCACACGTCCATCATCGGTTGGAAAGACAACAGAGAGATTCTTAACTTCTAAAAATGCGCTCATGATAGACGGACCTTTGGATCAAGTACTGAATAGAGCAAATCAACAACGATATTTGCGGTGATGATAAAGAATGCGGCAAAAAGAACTGTTCCAGTTACAACCGGAAGATCAAGATTAGTGACAGCTTCAGTTGCTAGTTTTCCTAGCCCAGGAATATTAAAAACATATTCTGTAATAACTGCGCCACCAAGCAATGAACCAAGATCGAGACCGAATACAGTGACAATTGGAGTCATCGCCGCACGTAAAACATGTTTAATATTAATATCGCGCGAACTCAAACCCTTAGCGCGGGCGGTACGAACAAAATCTTCGCCCATCGTTTCGATCATTCCGGAACGGGTGAGCCGTGAATAAATCGCAGATAGCAAGAAGGCCAAAGTCACCCAGGGAAGGACCATTTGTTTTGCCCAGTCCAACGGGTAGTCAAAAGGCGAGGTATAGCCTGGCATTGGTAACCAAGCCAATTTATCTACGAAAATAAACTGCAATATCAATCCAACAAAATAAATCTGTAAAGAGGCTGCAGCTAATGCAAATCCCTGTGAAGTTCGATCGATCCACGTTCCTCTACGCAACGCAGAGAGAATTCCACTGGAAAGTCCTATAAGTAACCAGAGAATCGATGCACCAACAGCAATAGAAAGTGTGGCGGGTAATCGATCCATCAATAGCAGTGTTACAGGTTGGTCAGTTTGATATGAATATCCAAGACATGGTGCGCCACATTCGCGTGCTGCATCTGTATTGGCAAGATAAGTTCTACCAACAAAAATTCCCTTGATAAATCTTCCGTATTGGACGGGTAATGATTGATCAAGTTCAAGTGCAACTTGAATCCGAGCAACTAAATCGGGAGTACAAGATTTTCCGCATGCAAGTCGTGCAGGGTCAGATGGCAAAATATAGAAAATTGAAAAGACAATTGCCGAAACGATTCCAAGCACCAGTGTTCCACTGACAATACGGCGAAGCGTGTACTTGAGCATCGATTTAACTTCCCTTCTTTTCTATAGTCAATGAGAGTTTTTCGTTAGAACCTCGGTGAAAGCGGATTAAAATCCACCTTCACCGAGGCGTTTACTAACTTGTGGGCTTACTTCTTAACGTAAGCACCTAGAACGCTGAGTGTGGAATATCCACCATCAACTTGTAGTCCGCCAACCTTTGAACCAGCCATGTAGTGAGAAGTTTCAAAGTAAACAGATACATGTGCAGCCTTATCGACGATCAAGCTTTGCTCGATGTCGCCCAAGATTTTCTCCTGAGCAGCTGTAGCTGATGTATCAGCCTTTGCAAAGAGCTTCTGCAAGTCAGCGAAATCTCCGCGTGACTGATTGCTCTTGGCATCTTCTGGTGTCATTGTGCGAGCATCAAATAGCGCATAGACAATTCCTGAAGCCGCAGCCCAGTCAAATGCCCATGATGTTTGAATGATGTCTGGCTCATTTGCTGCTCCACGCTTTGCAGCTGGTGCATAGAAGTCAGATGAAGGGTACTTGTCCATGATTACAGTGAATCCTGCAGCCTTAAGGCTCTGCTCTAGAGCAGCAGCACGAAGTGGCTCTACGCCACGATCGCGATACGCAAGACGCAATGTTGTCTTTGGATTTGTAGCCTTTGCAAGGAATGCCTTTGCCTGATCAATTTGTGCTTCTGGCTTCTTAGAAACATCGCGACCGCAGACATTGAAGTTACGGTAGGCAGCTTTGATTGACTTAGGAATTGTTGAGTTTGCATATGAACCGGCAGAAGTTCCGCCAGCTGCTAGCAAGATTGACTTAAAGTCAACAGCACACTGAATCGCCTTACGCACATTGAGATCCTTAACGGTATCAACGTTGATTGCGTAGTAACGGTTGTAAGCGCTATCGAAGTTAAATAAGCGATCCTTGTACTTAGCAACATTAAGAACCTTTGAAAGGTTAGTAATGATGTTTGTATCAAATGAAACAGAAGTCTTTGCGTTGCCTGAATCTGAGATCAAGCTCTGCTCAATTACGTTCTGATCTGCGCCCATGATTACGTGGTACTCATCTGGGTAGTTCCAGCGGACTGGATCTGTCTTTGGATCCCACTGGCTGTTACGAACTAGTACTAGTTCCTTACCGCGTGAGTAAGACTCAATCTTGTATGGACCACTTGAAATTGGACGTAATTCGTAGTTCTGCTTTGTGTCCTTCGCCTTTTGAATTGGAGAAAAAGCACCGAAAGTAGTTACGTAAGGGAAATATGGAACCGGAATAGCCAACTTGAAAGTAATTGCATCACCCTTTGGGCTACAAATTACTGAAGGGAGATCTTTTCCTGGCTCGGTGTATGCACCCTTGTAATCAGTTGGATTTGCAAGGAAATCTTTTGCATAGGTTGGTCCGCCATCAAGAATGTCGTCGTTGTATGAGCGCATAACGCCATACTTCATATCGGCACAAGTGATTTTGTTTCCATCTTCATACTTAAGGTTTGTGCGGAGTTTGAAAGTCCAAGTTTTACCGCCATCTTTAGTTGTACCTAAGTCAGCAGCAACATCTGGAACCAAATCTGTTTTTCCGTTGACCGTGCGGTACTGAGTTAATGTACGAGTAAATAGACGATAGAAATCAAGCGTTCCGCCGACATAGTTACGAGCTGGATCAAGGTGTTCGAAATCTCCTTGAGCCAAGATCGTTACAGTTCCACCCTTTACAGCGCCCTTAATTGGGGCAACTGGTGTGGTGAAAGTTGTAGTCGCTGCAGATGCAGCATTTACCGATAGCAAAGTTGCTGAAGCAAGCGCTGCTGCTCCAACGACCGCTATGGCCTTTTTCTTGAGACTCATCTGAGTCCTTTCTTATCGATTGGTGGGGTCGTTACGTGCCCGATAGTCATATGTTCTATCGGGAACTCCGTGGGTCTAACGCATCGCGAACACTGTCGCCGAGGAGATTAAAAGCCAATACTAAAATGAAAAGGCCGAAACCTGGAATAAAGGTATATGTCGGATCAACACTATAAAAAGGAACGGATGCTAGAAGCATTGCTCCCCAGTCAGAAGTTGGATCAATAACACCTGCACCCAGGAATGTAAGTGCAGCTTCGGATGTAATCATCGTTGGAATATTAAGTGCAACTGTTACCAAGATTGGTGCCCAAAGATTTGGCAGAATTTCCTTAAAGACAAGATGAGTGCGGGATGCACCAATAGAACGAGCCGCTTCAACAAACTCTTTTTCGCGCAACGAGATAACTTGTCCACGCACGATTCGTGCGATGTATGGCCAACCAAACATTGATAAAACAACAATCATGACGGGAATTCGAGTTGCGTTGCCCGTTGGAACTCCCCAACCTTCAAGTGCATTTTCAAGCACTGGGGTAATTGCAAGAGCGAAGAGAATTGATGGAAATGCCAAAATGATTTCCATGGTGCGCGTTAATACTAAGTCAACGGTCTTTCCAAAGAAGCCAGAGATAAGACCAACTAGTACGCCGATAATTGTTGCGAGAGCAGTTGCCGACAGTGCAATAGATAAAGAAGTACGGGCTCCATATGCAAATCGAAGGAAAACATCGCGGCCAGTGCGTGGCTCTACGCCAAACCAATGCTGCGAGGAGATGCCGCCGAGTTTTCCGACAGGGTTAGTTCCGAAAGTCGGGTCGAGCGTTTCTGGGTGAAATTGATCAGGCGTCGTATGAATAATCCAAGTAAAAATTGGTGCAGCCAAAGCCAACAAGAAGATAAATCCAACCGTGATGGCAGATATCTTTGCCGTGCGATCGTTTTTTAATCGATCCCAAGCCATGCGTGATGGAGAACGCCCCTCAATAGGAGCGCCAACAACTGCACTAGCTGTTTTACCCACTGTGAGTGACCTTTCATCGCAGAGAGAGTTGATTTAACGAGCAGAGGGAGATAGTAATTGATTGAGAGCTCGCTGAGAACCCTTCTAAAATCAGAGTTTTCACGTGAAATTAATTGACTTGCACCGTCACGCACCCATGCTTTACCCTTGACATTCATCGTTTTCATGGCGAGAACGAGATGGATAGAGGGGAAGCGAATATGTCTCAAAGCTCTTTCGTCCCAGCAAACGCAATGCGTTCTGCTGTAATTCCTTCTGCTCATACAACCAATAAGCCTGCATCTTGGCATACAACAAAGCCTGCGTTTTACGCCGCTTTTTATGCCGGATACGAGGCCGCTGGTGGTTCTACTCGATAACATCGAAAAAAGAACTAGAAGCCAAAGGCCTCGAATCCACAAGGATTCGGGGCTTTTTTATTTATCCCGACAACTAAGAAAGAAACCGGAGCAAGACCCAACAGATTAACTGTTGGCCAACAAAGGAAGAAGAGGTGAGAACTATGAGCGTTCTCTTTAGCGAACTACTAGTACCAGGCTGGGCAGATGAGAAGATCGGTTTAGATGCTGTAACGGGCGTTTATTCCGACGGTTCATCATTTAATTTGCCATGCCATACAGCAGATCCCGAACTCTTCTTCTCTGAAGTAGATCTTGCCATTGCCGAAGCAAAGTCCCTCTGCGGTGGATGTCCTGTGCGCGCACAATGTCTTGAAGGTGCGTTATCGCGCCAAGAGCCAGCGGGTGTGTGGGGCGGTGAACTCTTTGAAGATGGGCGAGTGATTGCAAAGAAGCGCAAAGCTGGCCGCCCTACGTTGAGCGAAGTTGCATCCCGAGAAGAAGCGGCTTAAGCCAGTATTAGTTTGCAAATAAATTCAAATTTGTAAGCGATGGCCATAATGCAAAGAGAATTGAAATGGGCAGGATGAGGAAGACAACTGGGATCATCATCGCGACTTCAGCTTTTCCTGCCGCATTCATTATTCGGTTTCGTTGATTTGCTCGCGCTTCAATTGCATGACGCGTTAGCACTTCAATGAGTGGAGCACCGCGCAATGTTGCTGTGACCACTGCATCTGCAAATCGACGGATCATTACTGATTTCACACGACGCCCCATAGAGTCAAGGGTTACATGAAGTGGCAACCCAGTCCGGATTTCAGAGATAACCACAGCAAACTCTTTGGATAATTCGCCCTCTGCCGATTCTGCAATTCGCAGCATTGCCTGCATGGGTGTTTCTCCTGCGGCAATCGCAAGTGTCATCATTTCAATTATCGCAGGAAACTCGGCCTCTATCGCCTCTCGATGTTTCTTGATTTGAGACGAGAGCTCTTTATCAATCAGTATGAAAATTAACCCGGAAGATAGTGCGGTAAATAAAGCAACAACAACGAAATCCTTTCCCGATGAAATTAGCAGCACCATGACAAGAGTCGCAGCAGAGGTGCAGTATCCAAATTGGCGAATTCGAAAATCTTGATAATCACGCTCAGTACGTTTTCCGAGCTCCTCTAGCCGAGCATGGATTCCAGTGCGATCTTGCGTCTTCAAGGCACGGACATTAACTTTTCGTTGGAGCTGACCTAGCAGCGGATCATCATCACTTATCGAAAGAAGAAGTGCGCCTGGAATGGCAAAAAACATTGCAATAAGGATTATGTGCAGCATTAACGTCTCACTTCCTGCACTGGATTGTTTTGAACATGAGAAACTTTTAAGAATACTCGAGGAGTTTGAGGTAGGCGTCCCAGCCGATTCATCCAAAGATATGCCAGAGCCGTCATTATTAATCCAGCGATCAAAATGAAACCACCTGTGGGAGTTGAATATGCAAGAGCGGTGGACGGTTGCGTTGACAATAGAAGCAGCAATATCCATGGCGCCACTGCCGACAAATGTGCGGAGTTCTTTATCCAACTATGTTTGACTTCTATCTCTTTACGCAAAGCTAGATCTTGCCTTAGAAAATCACCAAGAGTGCGAAGAATTGAGAGCAATTCACTTCCACCCAAGGCTTTGGAGATAAGAAGTGCTTCGAATATTTGATCACTTCCATGATGATGGAAGAGCTCTTTAAGTTCATCGATCGCCTGTTCTAGATCACCATGGCGGAAAAGAGTATTTCTAAACTCTATAAATGCTGGCCTAAGAATTTCAGGGCCGCGTGTTGCCAGGCCCACGAGAGATTCAGACAATGAAAGTCCAGATTGAATGCCGGACATTAAGTGATCGATGACTTCTGGCCAAACAGCGATTAATTCAGCCTCATTATGGCTTGTTTTTGAGTTCAAAATAACAAAGCTTGCTCCTGCAGTTAGTGTTCCAAATGCAAGGGCAATGATCAATGAATTAGTCGTTAAGAGAACTAACGCTGTTGCCAAGCAAGCAGCGGTAACTGCATAAATCTTGTTTCTCATTAATGCCACCACTGTGAAAAAGGTGCATCAATTGCTGCGAACTTCTCAGGGTGCGGAAGTGCGCCAATTCCTCTTTCATAATCTTCGCCGTTCCACTTCCAAAGAGATTCAATCTCGGCCCGATCGTTTTCATATCGCCCTGTTACCGCTGCAACTTCCTTAATGCGTCGAATCCCCTTGTTATCAAGTGAAACATGCACGATTAAATCAATTGCTGATGCGACTGTCGGGGCAATAAATTTATGGGAGATATTTTCTCCGGCGAGTAAAGGAAGAGTTTGTAATTTTATAATTGCATCTCTTGGAGAATTTGCATGCAGAGTGCCCATTCCTGGTAATCCCGAGTTGAGGGCGATAAGAAGATCTAAAGCTTCGGCCTCGCGCACTTCTCCGACAATTATTCTCGATGGCCTCATTCGAAGGGATTCTTTGATTAATCGGCGAAGCGGTATTTCACCCTCTCCTTGCAAATTGGCACTTCTGGTTTGCATTTGCACTACATCGGGAAGTTGAGGCGAGAGTTCGAAAACCTCTTCAATTGTTACAACACGTTCCATACGAGGAATCGCACCCGCAAGGGCGTTAAGCATTGTTGTTTTACCCGACTGAGTGCCGCCACTGACAAGAATATTTAGTCCAGCTTCAACTGAATAAGTGAGAGCTTGTCCGATAAGAGGGCTCATGACACCTCGATTTACTAGGTCACTTACCGACATATTGCGCATCAAATGTTTGCGGATATTTACGGCCCAGTGTTCAGCG
>CAIJYZ010000113.1 GCA_903825015.1 uncultured Actinomycetes bacterium | reverse complement strand
GCTGGAGCTGCAACTGAGGTAGAACTCAAAGAGCGCAAGCACCGCATTGAAGATGCAGTTCGCAATGCAAAGGCTGCAGTTGAAGAAGGAATCGTCGCCGGTGGTGGCGTTGCACTTCTACAAGCAGCAACAGCAGCATTTAAAAAGCTAACTGGTCTTACTGGCGATGAAGCAACAGGTGCAAAGATTGTTGAATATGCAATCGAAGCTCCTTTAAAGCAGATCGCAATTAATGCAGGTCTTGAAGGCGGAGTTGTCGTAGAAAAAGTACGCAATCTTCCAGCAGGTCAGGGTCTCAACGCTGCAACTGGTGAATACGTAGACATGATTAAATCTGGAATTATTGATCCAGCTAAGGTCACACGTTCTGCACTTCAAAACGCAGCATCTATCGCAGCTCTCTTCATTACAACTGAAGCAGTGATTGCAGATAAGCCAGAAAAGAGTGCAGCACCAATGCCACAAGGTGGCGGAGATATGGACTTCTAAGGCCCATATTTACTCAGTAGTTACGCGTAACGCCGCTCGCCGATTAACCGGTGGGCGGCGTTTTGCTTTACCCTATGCGCATGGCAAAGAAATCATTGGCGAAAAAAGCGCCTAAGGAAGCATCAAAGAAGGTAGCGACAGCTGCTGCACCTTTTGATGCAAAAAATCTTGCCCACACTGCAATCTTTGATCATGCTGAAAAGCGCGATCAAGTTGGTTCTTTTATTAGTGTCACATTTGATGATGACAACCGTGTAGCCACATATTTATTTGATGCAAATCTTGCTGGCTATAAAGGCTGGCGCTGGTGCGTAACAATTGCAAAAGTTGATGCCGATGCAACACCTACAGTGTGCGACTTAGTTGTCCTTCCTGGACCGGATGCATTACTTGCGCCAGAGTGGATTCCATATCGTGATCGAATTCAGCCTGGTGATGTTGGTGTCGGTGACATCGTCCCAAGTTCACTCGATGACTCTCGATTAGTTCCAGGACAATCTGCTTTGCCACAAGATGAAGATTTAGATACTGCGTTAGCAGTGGAATTAGGTTTTGGTCGTTCGCGAGTAATGTCTATTGAGGGACGCGATCAAGCGGCAAAGCGTTGGTACGGCAGTGACCGTGGTCCTTCAGCGCCCGTCGCTCAAGTGGCACCTAAACCATGTCATTCATGCGGGTTTTTTCTGCCGATTGCAGGCTCATTACGTGCAACATTTGGCGTGTGCGCAAATGCAATTTCACCTGACGATGCACGCGTGGTCTCTGTTGATCATGGCTGTGGCGCTCATTCAGAAGCGACCTTCACTGACCTGGTGATAAACTAAAGCCCTGACCGCAACCCCCGCGGCATAAACGAGTAATTTAGAAATTAGCAAGGAGCCCTCCCCATGCCTACAGGACGCGTTAAATGGTTCTCCCTAGAAAAAGGTTTTGGTTTTATTGCAAATGATGAAGGCGAAGATGTTTATCTTGCCGCTTCATCTCTTCCAGCAGGAATCACAACTGTAAAGCCTGGCACAAAGCTTGAATTCAGCATTGCAGATTCACGTCGTGGACCACAAGCGCTGTCAGTGCACATCATCGATGCACCACCATCTCTTGCAGAGAATTCACGTGCTAATCCTGATGATTTAGCTGCGATGATTGAAGACACAATCAAGATTTTAGATCGCGTAGGAAATGGTTTGCGTCACGGACGTCATCCATCTGCAGTTGAAGCAGAACGTCTAGGCCGAGTTTTGCGCGGTATCGCTACAGCGCTAGAAGCTTAAATTAAATTCCGCTGCGCTTATTGCGGCGAATTGAGTAACGGATGCCTGTTAGACCTAACACTGCCCCAACGACGCATGTCCATATGATTTTTGCATCTGCACCAACAGCCAAAGCAACTACAAAGGCAACGACCCAGCAAATTACTCCAATTGCTACTAGGGTTACAACTGAGCGAATATTTGAAGCCATGAGAGAAGAGTAATGGGATTTTCAGTAAAAGATGATGGTAATTGGCGTTCATTTAGCCACCGAAACTACCGAATACTTTTTCCTGCCAACACCATTTCAAATATCGGAAGTTGGGCTCAGCGAATTGCACAGGATTGGTTAGTCCTTGAACTTACGCATAGCGGAACGTATTTAGGAATCGTTACCGCAATTCAATTTACGCCAGTTCTTTTTTTCTCACTCCATGGTGGAGCGTTGGCCGATCGATTTAATAAACGCAAGCTCTTAATGGCAACCAATGCTTTAGGCGCCTTTTCTGCAATTTCTCTGGGCGTTCTTGTGATGTCACATCACATTGCGCTGTGGCATGTATTTGTATTGGCGGCAGTCCTGGGTGTTTCATCGGCAATTGATGCTCCCGTTCGCCAATCCTTTGCTGCCGAGATTGTTGGCCATGATGACTTACCTAATGCCGTCAGTCTGAACTCTGCCAATTTTAATGCTGGCCGTTTAGTTGGCCCTGCCCTATCAGGCTTATTAATCGCCGCCTTTGGCACCGGTCCTTCTTTTATTCTTAATGGTCTTTCTTTTCTATTTGCAATCGCGGCATTGATGATGATGAACGAAGATGAGTTTTTCCACCAAGACCGACCTAAAACAATGACAAATGTTCGAGAAGGTCTGCGTTATGCAATCGCACGTCCAGATATCTACGTCGTAATGCTAATTGTCTTCTTCATGGGCACCTTCGGTCTGAATTTTCAGATTTTCAACGCGCTAATGGCCACACAAGAGTTTGGCAAAGGTCCAGCTTCATATGGACTTCTAGGAACATTCATCGCTATAGGTTCTTTTTCCGGCGCAATTGCATCTGCACGTTTAGAGAGATTTCGTAAAACACGATTTGTAATATTGGGCTCAGCAGCATTTTCTACTGCGATTATGGTTTTGTCTTTTATGCCGACATACACGGCTTATGCGATATTTTTGCCATTATGCGGAGTAACAGCTTTAACCACGATGATTACTGCTAACTCAATCGTTCAGGTAAACAGTGATCAGGCAATTCGTGGACGCGTCATGGGCATCTACCTTTTGATTTTCATGGGTGGCACACCGGTTGGTTCACCATTGATTGGCGTGATGTCAGAACTGGTTGGGGTGCGTCAGACGATTGCGGGTTGCGGTGCGATTTCACTTATTGCAACAATAGTTATTTGGATTAAGTACAAAGATAAAGTTGAAGTACCTACTGATATTTCAGTGCAAGCAGTTTTAAAGGCCGCTGATAGCAATGACGATTATTATCCCAATAAGGGCAACTAAAGTAACGAT
>CAIJYZ010000112.1 GCA_903825015.1 uncultured Actinomycetes bacterium | reverse complement strand
TCAACATCACTTGGTTCAACCGCTGGGAACATACCAATGCGCAACTGGTTCTTTCCCAACTTACGATATGGCTCAGTATCTACGATTCCATTGGCACGAAGTGCTGCAGCAATCTTTGTTGCATCGATTGCATCGTCAAAGTTAATAGTGCCAACAACCTTTGAACGCATTACTGGATCAATAACAAATGGAGTTGTGTAACTTGTGTTTTCAGCCCATGAATACAAGATATCTGAGGATTTTTCACTTCGTCCTGCGGCAAATGAAAGCCCACCATTTGAATTCATCCATTCGATTTGTTCGGCTAGCAACATAAATGTTGCAACGGCTGGGGTGTTATATGTCTGATCAAGGCGTGAGTTTTCGATTGCAATTGATAAGTCAAAAAATGCTGGAATCCAACGCCCGCTGGCCTTAATCTTTTCAACTCGTGCAATGGCAGCAGGACTCATAATTGCAATCCATAATCCGCCATCGGATGCAAAGGATTTCTGAGGTGCAAAGTAATAAGTATCAAACTCGTTTGCATCAACCATTAACCCGCCAGCAGCGCTAGTTGCATCGACAAGAACAAGTGCACCTTCAGTACCTGCTGGGCGAATAATTGGCATAGAAACGCCTGTACTTGTTTCATTATGTGTTAATGCATAAACATCGATCCCTGCTTCTGCAACAGCTAATGGGTGTGAACCTGGCTCGGCTTTAATTACTGTTGGATCACCAAGAAATGGCGCTTCCTTTGATGCGCTTGCAAACTTTGATGAAAACTCACCGAAAACTAAGTGTTGTGAGCGGTTTTCAATCAAGTTAAGTGTTGCGATATCCCAAAACGCGGTCGATCCGCCGTTACCAACAATTACTTCATATCCTTCAGGAAGATTAAAGAGTGAGTGCAAACCTTCGCGAACGCGCTTTACAACATTCTTCACTGGTTTTTGTCGGTGCGATGTTCCAAGAATTGAAGTTCCGCTTGCGGCAAGTGCAGCCAAAGCTTCAGGACGAATTTTTGATGGACCACAACCAAAACGTCCATCTAATGGCTTTAAATTTGAGGGAATAATGATTTCTGCGCTCATGGACTAAGCCTATGGGTAGTACCTATTCAACTCCCAATCGGCGCTAGTGTTACTGCGCTCATATCGCAGTCGATCATGCAACCTGGAATATCGACCCTGCCAAAATTCAATCGACAATGGAATAACTCGAAAACCACCCCAATGTGCTGGACATGGAACCGTTGTTCCGTCGGGCCACTTTTTAGCCGCGCCTTCGTATCGCTGCTCTAACTCTTCACGTGAAGCAAGTGGTGAAGATTGATGACTAGCCCATGCACCAATCTGCGAACTCCAAGGCCTAGAAGAAAAATAATCCTCTGACTCTTTTTGCGAAACTTTCGCAGCTAGACCGTTAATAGAAATTTGTCGTTCCATCGCATACCAAGGAAATAGCAAACTTACTTGTTCGTTGCTTTCAATTGCATGCGCTTTTCGAGACGAGTAATTAGTAAAAAACGTGAATCCACCTTCTGAAATATCTTTGAGCAAAACCGTGCGAGTGCTAATTTCTAAATCAGCGCTAAGAGTTGAAAGCACCATTGCATTTGCTTCGACAATCACTGGATTTTGGTGTGCTTGGCGCAGCCAATCGGCAAAAGCTGCAAAGGGGTCGGCATCTAGCTCCGAGAGACCGGATTCCCCATAGGACCTACGCATTGCCTGGATCTCTTCACGTGAAAACTCATTTTCAACCATAGATGTATCGAACCTCACTTTGGCCATGAGTGCATCCTCTTGGATCCCTGGTCGCCAGCACCCCTGGCTTGGGGGCAGAATTAGCGGCGCAGAAAGTTAACTTCGCGCTAAAGGAGCTCCACGTGTCAGATGATTTCAAGCCAGGCCTTGAAGGTGTAATTGCTTTTGAATCTGAAATTGCAGAGCCCGATAAAGAAGGTAGCGCACTTCGTTACCGCGGAGTTGATATCGAAGATCTAGTTGGTCGCGTTTCATTTGGAAACGTATGGGGACTTCTTGTTGATGATCAATTTAATCCGGGACTTCCAAATGCTGAAAAGTTTCCGCTACCTGTGCACTCCGGTGATGTTCGCGTAGACGTGCAAGCTGCAATTTCAATGTTGGCACCAGCTTGGGGATTCAAACCACTTCTAGATATTGATGATGCAGAAGCTCGCAGCAATCTTGCGCGTGCATCAGTAATGGTTCTTTCTTATCTTTCACAGGCAGCGCGCGGCGTTACTTTGCCACCAGTTCCAGAATCTGAAATTGATAAGGCACACACAGTTGTAGAACGAATGATGATTCGCTGGCGCGGAGAACCAGATCCAGCACACGTTCGCGCAATTGATGCTTACTTTGTTTCAGCTGCAGAACATGGAATGAACGCTTCTACATTTACTGCACGAGTTATTGCATCTACTGGTGCCGATGTTGCCGCAGCGTTGTCAGGTGCTATTGGTGCAATGTCAGGTCCTTTACATGGTGGTGCACCTTCGCGTGTATTGCACATGATTGAAGAAGTTGAAAAGACTGGCGATGCAACCGCATACGTAAAGGGATTACTAGATCGCAAAGAGCGTCTTATGGGATTTGGTCACCGTGTTTATCGCGCCGAAGATCCTCGCGCACGCACATTGCGTCGCACTGCAAAAGAATTAAATGCTCCACGTTATGCAGTTGCAGAAGCGTTAGAACAAGCAGCGCTAAAAGAACTTCGCGAACGCCAACCAGATCGAGTTCTAGAAACAAATGTTGAATTTTGGGCAGCGATTATTTTGGACTTCGCAGAAGTTCCATCACACTTATTTACTTCTATGTTCACCGCTGCACGTACTGCTGGCTGGTCTGCACATATCTTGGAGCAAAAGCGCACTGGTCG
>CAIJYZ010000111.1 GCA_903825015.1 uncultured Actinomycetes bacterium | reverse complement strand
GCTGGTGAGAATGGCAAGATGAAGTAGATAGAGATGATGGAGATTTCAGCAATCGCCACAATATTCATCCACTTGTACTTTGAACCAAGAGTCCAAGCACCCGCCTTGAAACTATCTCCGGCCTTTAAGCGATGCCAGATTGGAATCAAGAATGCAAGGTACAAAGAGATCACGCAAACAGATACCACTGCGTAGAACGCAGTTGGGGCACCTGTTGGTGATTTCCAAAGAGCTGGAAGGGTTAACACGATTCCGCCGAAAGCTGATGCAAGAACAGCGTTCAATGGAACATGGTGCTTATTAACTTTCTTCCAAAGGCTTCCTCCAGGTACTGCTCCATCGCGTGAGAATGCATACATCATGCGTGAACATGAAGTTAAGCAAGCAGTTACGCAGAAGATTTGGCCCAGAGTCGTGATGATCATGACTAGCTTAAATGCGATTCCGCCACCTAGTGAGGTATAAAGAACGGCGATAATCGATCCGCCACCAAATGGGTTTTTAGCTAAGTCAAATGAGCTAATTGTGTCTACCTGTGTTGCAGCATAAAGGAATGCCATCAATAGGATGTATCCACCGATTGCTGAGTAGAAGATTGACTTCCAGATTCCCTTTGCAGCGTTGATGTGCGCGTCATGAGTCTCTTCAGACAAGTGAGCAGATGCATCAAAACCAGTAATCGTGTACTGAGTAAGCAAGAATCCAAGTGGAAGAACATAAATCCAGTATGAGTTATCGCTAAAGCCAGAACTATTAATCTTTGTAGTAAACATCCAGGAAAGTGTTTGATGGGTATCCGGAACAACCAAAAGGATTACAACTACTAGAGCTGATCCAAATACGTGCCACCACACAGAAATGTTGTTAAATAGTGATAGAAGGTGTCCACTGTAGATATTGATTAAAGTAACTAGAAGAATGATTGCCATAAAGACGAAGAACTGCTGCTTGATGTAGTCCCCGCCTAAGAAATCAGAGGCGTAACTAGGCCATTGCATTCCTAGAAGTGTGTTTAAAAAGCTAGCTGCTCCATAACCCACTGATGCTGTTACAGATACCAAACCGATTAAGTTAAGCCAACCTGTGAAGAAACCAGATTTTGCTCCACCTAGCTTTGATGCCCACCAGTAAATACCACCTGATGTTGGATAAGCCGATGCAAGTTCTGACATACAAAAACCGATAACAAGAATTAAGAGCGAAACAACAGGCCAGCCAATTGAAATCGCAACTGGACCACCGTTGTTCCACGCCTGTGCAAATGTTGTGAAGCAACCTGCAAGAATTGAAATGATTGAGAATGAAATTGCAAAATTGGAAAAGCCAGACCAACTTCGGTTGAGCTCCTGCTTATAGCCAAGTTCGGCTAAGCGTTCTTCATCGGATAGTGCCAAGATGTTCTCCTCCTTGAGTCGTTTGGGGTAATCTTTCTACCCCAGAGTGTGACCGAAATGGAAGAGGTTTTCTCAAAAATGTGCCGTCTAATGGGCTACGTGTCGCAGGCCGAATCCTCTTTTCCCGCACAAGTGGGCAAAGATTTCGAAGAATTCATCGCTTTGTCATCAGTCCACTGCGATGGCTGGGGGATCTCTACAAATGATAGACAGCACGCGCATACGGTGCTAGAGAAAAAAGTAGAGGCTGCTGCCGAAAGCTCAACATTTAAAACGGTCATCGCAGACAACGCCGCCGACGGAGCATTGTTGCATTTGCGTTGGGCAACTAAGGGTTTAAATAATAGTGAAAACAATACGCATCCATTTATTTACGGTGATTATTCATTTATCCATAATGGTTCGATCTTTCCCCCGGATTCATTTGCACAGTTCATCGATGAAAAATATAAGAGCTTGATAAATGGCGATACTGACAGCGAGCGATATTTTTATTTGCTAATGGGCCAAATTGAAAAACTGGGATTAGTTGATGGAATCAAATCAACAATTGCTATTGTTAAAGAACACGGTAAGACAACTTCGCTCAATTTTATGTTGATGAATAACGAAGTGTTCGTGGTGGCAAGTGAACATGATTCAGCGAAAAAGCCTGATTGGGCTCCAAGTGATTACTACGTGATTAAATACAAGCAAAGCGATGAAGGTGTTCTCTTTGCTTCCAGCGGTTGGAATCAACCAGGCTGGCATATCCTTGAAAACCATCACGCGGCCATAGTTAACCGTTCAACATTTGAGATTGACGTAATTAACCTCTAGCCCTTCAGGTTACGATAGGCGGATGAGTCGTACATACTCCGTTGAAACATACGGTTGCCAGATGAATGTGCACGACTCCGAACGCATCGCAGGATTACTCGATGAAGCTGGATTTATACCTGCCGAGCCTGGATCTCAGGCCGATATTGTGGTCTTCAACACATGTGCGGTGCGTGAGAACGCAGATAACAAACTTTACGGAAATTTATCTTTCTTGGCACCAATTAAGAAAGCAAACCCGCTCATGCAGATCGCAGTTGGTGGATGCCTTGCCCAAAAAGATCAAGCGGTAATCCTGAAAAAGGCACCGTACGTAGATGTTGTTTTTGGAACGCACAACGTTGGTTCACTACCTGCATTGCTTGAGCGAGCTCGTATCGAAGAGGAGTCTCAAGTTGAGATTTTAGAGTCACTTGAGCATTTCCCTTCAACCTTACCTGCCCGGCGTTTATCGGCTTTTTCTTCTTGGGTATCGGTCTCAGTTGGCTGTAACAACACGTGTACTTTTTGTATTGTTCCAACGTTACGTGGAATCGAAAAGGATCGAAGCGCTGCAGATATTTTGAGAGAAGTACGAGCGTTAGTAGATCAAGGCGTGATTGAAATTACTTTACTTGGACAAAATGTAAATGCATACGGCGTTGATTTTGGTGACCGTCACGCTTTTGCAAATCTGTTAAGAGAGTGCGGCACAATCGATGGCCTAGAGCGCGTTCGTTTTATGTCACCGCATCCAAGAGATTTTACTGATGATGTTATTGATGCAATGGCTCAGACACCAAATGTTATGCCGCATCTGCACATGCCCTTGCAATCTGGCTCTAACTCCATTTTGCAAGCGATGCGCCGTTCTTATCGCACGGATAGATATTTAGGAATTATTGATCGAGTACGAACTGCAATGCCACACGCAGCGATAACCACTGACATAATCGTTGGATTTCCTGGCGAGACAGAGGAAGATTTTCAAGCAACAATGGATCTCTGCACACAGGCCAGATTTGCAGCAGCGTATACATATCAATATTCAAAGCGCCCCGGTACTCCGGCGGCAACGATGCCCGATCAAATTTCTGCTGAAGTTGTTGGCGTACGCTACACGCGATTGCACCACCACCAACAGGCGATTTCATTGTCAGTTAATGAGGAAGCAGTCGGCAAGAAATTTAAAGTCCTTGTTGGTGATTATGAAGGCCGCAGAGATGGCGTTCAAGAACGTATGACGGGGCGCAGTGAAGACTTTAGATTGGTGCATTTTTCAAATAGTGCAGATGCAAGACCTGGTGATGAAGTTGAAGTTGAAATTACTCAAGCATCTGCGCACTATTTAATTGGAACTCCAGGAAAAGTCAGAGCAACTCGCGGGGGAGATGCACATGCATCGCGTGTGGCAGAAAAAACGAATTCAGCGACACTTCTCGGAATGCCAACAGTTAAACCATGAAATTAATCGTAATTTGTGGGGCCACAGCAACCGGTAAAAGTGATTTAGCAATAACCCTTGCAACTCATCTTGGGGCCGAAATCATTAACGCCGATTCGATGCAGACTTACCGAGGCATGGATATCGGAACTGCCAAACTGCCAGTTAATGAGCGGGCTGGAATCACACATCACATGCTTGACGTTTTGGATGTAACCGAGGATTCAACTGTTGCTTGGTATCAAGAGAAAGCCCGAGCAGCGATTGCAGATATACATGGCCGAGGTAAAGATGTGATCGTGGTTGGTGGAACCGGGCTGTATATAAAAGCAATTCTTGATGATTTGAACTTTCCAGATACAGATCCAGTAGTTCGAGCAGGCCTTGAACTAGAGCTAGCAACGATAGGCCTTAATCCGCTCTTTGAACGTTTAGAAAAATTGGACCCAGCCGCTGCAATCGCAATTGATCGCGCTAATGCGCGACGCGTAATCAGAGCTTTAGAAGTAATTGCAATTACCGGCAATCCTTTTACTGCAAATCTTCCTCGCGAGGCAAGCACTCGTTATCCAGATGCATTGCAATTTGGTTTAGCGATGGATCGTGATGATTTATCAACAAGGATTTCACATCGTGTTGACCGTATGTGGGATTTAGGCTTTGTCTCCGAAGTTGATCAACTAATTGCTGCCGGAATCACAACTGCTCGAACCGCACAACTTGCACTTGGATATTCACAAATAATCGCGATGAGAAACGGCTTATTGAGTGAGGATGTGGCCAAAGAGGATACAAAGATTGCCACACGCCAGTACGCACGCCGACAAGACACCTGGTTTAATCGCGATGAACGCATTAATTGGATTGCCCAGGGGCAGCCTCGCCTTGAAACTGTGCTGCAACATCTTGGGCAGTTAAACTAATGTCAATGATTGCAACATATGGTCACGGGACTGAAAATGACTTTGTTCTCGTCTTTGATCCACACGACGAACACTCAATTACTACTGCTCAAACAGCGGCGATATGCAACCGTTCTACAGGCATTGGTGCCGACGGATTAATACGAATTATTAAACGCGATGAGAAATGGTTCATGGACTATCGCAATGCCGATGGATCTTTGGCAGAGATGTGTGGAAACGGAATTCGAGTTATGGCCCGTTATCTAGTTGAACGCGGTCATATGCCAGAAGGTATCTTTGCGATTAATACTCGCGATGGAATTAAACATCTACGCGTTCCCATGGTTGGAGATATTTCCGTCAATATGGGAAAAGTAAGTGATGAAGGCGAAGAGATCACAGCTTCAACGAATGGCCATATTTTCAACGGCTACAACATCAATGTAGGTAACCCACATGCCGTGGTCTTTGTCGATGACATTGCTCAAGTTGGCTCCTTAGATGAAGCCCCAATTGTTCGACCTAAGGATTCTTATCCTGAAGGGGTGAATGTAGAGTTTGTACAAATAACAGGTGATCATGAAGTAACCATGAGAGTCTTTGAACGCGGAAGTGGTGAAACTCGATCATGCGGAACTGGCACTTGCGCTGTAGCTTTAGCGGCATCACTTCACACAAAGGAGCGCCTTCCTGCCCACTGGGTAATTTACCCACCGGGAGGCAGACTAGAAGTAACAATTGATGGACATTCCAATGCAACACTTATCGGACCTGCAGTACTCGTGAAAGATGTAGACATATCGGAGTTCTTACTTGCCTGATAAAGATTTTGATGATGAGTTTGAAGCCCTACTCGCCGAAAGTGCTCGAGTTGCGGCCGAATACGATGCAGGCGAAGAAGATGAATTAGTCGATCCAACACTGGAACTTTCCGAACGACATTCTTTGCGTCGCGTGAAGGGTTTCTCTACTCAACTTCAAGATATTACTGAAGTTGAAAATCGTGAATTACAACTTGAGCGCGTTGTTTTAGTAGGTGTGTGGACTGAAGGAACTTCAGAGATGGCTGAAAACTCATTAGCTGAGTTGAAAGCTTTAGCTGAGACCGCTGGCTCAGAAGTCCTCGAGGGGATTATTCAACGTCGCGATAAACCAGATCCAGCGACATATATTGGTTCTGGAAAAGTCGCTGAACTTAAGCAGATTGTTATGTCGACCGGTGCCGACACTG
The DNA here is from genome assembly GCA_903825015.1 of uncultured Actinomycetes bacterium. GTDB lineage: Bacteria > Actinomycetota > Actinomycetes > Nanopelagicales > Nanopelagicaceae > Planktophila. The sequence goes on along the minus strand of CAIJYZ010000111.1, from coordinate 30,141 downwards.
TTATTTGCGATGGAGAGTTATCACCGTCGCAACTTCGCCAACTCGAAGAGAAAATTAAAGTAAAGGTTGTCGATCGCACCGCTTTAATTTTAGATATTTTCGCTCAACATGCAAAAAGTAAAGAAGGCAAAGCGCAAGTAGAGCTGGCACAGATCGCATATTTGTTGCCACGTCTTCGTGGTTGGGGTGACTCGCTTTCTCGGCAAGCTGGCGGTCGAGCAGCAGGTGGTGCAGGTATTGGTGGACGCGGTCCGGGTGAAACAAAGATTGAAACTGATCGGCGAAAAATTCGCGACAAGATGGCCAAACTTCGTAAAGAAATCGCTGAAATGAAAGTTTCTCGAGACACTAAACGACAAGAGCGTCGCCGCTTTAATATCCCATCCGTAGCAATTGCTGGATATACAAATGCTGGAAAATCATCTCTTCTTAATAGACTCACTGATGCCGGTGTTCTTGTTGAAAATGCACTCTTTGCAACTTTGGATCCAACGGTACGCAAGTCGCAGACCAGTGATGGTCGCGTTTATACTCTCAGCGACACTGTTGGTTTTGTGCGGCACTTGCCGCATCAACTCATCGATGCTTTTAAATCTACGCTAGAGGAAGTTTCAGGTTCGGATGTAATTGTTCACGTAGTCGATGGTTCGCATTCAGATCCATTTGAACAGATCCGCGCAGTGCGAGAAGTTATTGCCGAAATTGGTGGGGGAGATATCCCAGAGATAATCGCCATCAATAAAGTTGATATCGCCAAACCTGAAGTAGTTATGGAGATTTTGCGCAAAGAACCAAATAGTTATGCATTTTCAGTTCGAACGGGCTTTGGCGTTGAAGGTTTGCTCTATGCAATTGAACGTTCACTGCCCAGACCATCGGTGGAGATTAATGCCGTGATTCCATATGAGCGTGGAGATTTGGTCCACGAGATCCATGAACGGGGAGAAATCTTTTCCGAGAGCTATGTTGAAACCGGAACTCAGATCCATGGCCGGGTTGATGGCACGCTTGCTGCTGCGATAGAAAAGGCGCAAGTGAGGGGGGAATAACTCCGACACGCCGAGCGTTATAGCAACAGTAAAGCCGCATGTACGCCATGATGCGCCCGCAGGACCTAGAGATAGCAAGTTACACAGAGGAATCGAGGTGAGAGCAATGGCAACAGATTACGACACCCCCAGAAAGACCGATGAAGAACTCCATGAGGAGTCGTTAGAAGAGCTAAAGGCAAAACGTGTCGATGCTCAATCCGGCCAGATCGATGTTGATGAAGCAGAAGCTGCAGAAACTCTTGAACTACCTGGTGCAGATTTATCAGGTGAAGAGCTAGCAGTTCGAGTTGTTCCAAAGCAGGTAGATGAATTTACTTGTTCACGATGCTTCCTTGTGCACCACATTACCCAGCTTGCAAAAGGTGATGGCGCAAAAGCAGTGTGTAAAGAGTGTAATTAATTCAAACTAAGTGCATTAACAAGTTGATTCGCCTTATTACTTGTAATTAGCCAGTAAGGCGTTTCATCTCGTTGATCGTTAATCTCAACTTTTACACCAGTTGAACTCCAAAAACGAATCCCCAAGTATGCAGATGGATTTGCATCTCGAGTTCGAATTTTTCTCATCGCATCACTATTTAATGCCGAAACTGCGCCGATATATTTCAAATCTATGTGTGCAGGGCCAACTTTTAATTCGCTCTCAGTAATCTCTATTACTAAACGGCTACGAATTGCAATTGCTATCAATAGCGCGCTCAAGAGTATTAATGTCGCTATGGCAGCAGAGTTGCCAAGGGCGGCCCAAACCGAGAGTACGAATGAGAGAAAAAAGAAGTAGATAAGCGCTAATAGCCAAAGTGGCATACGGATCACTTCTCGGTATCGCATAGGTCTTACGCTATCGGATAGTCTTAGCCGTATGAGCCGTATCGCTTCGACCACGCCACCAGCAGGGGCGATGATTCCCGAGCGACACCCAAAAGCTCCACCCGTCGGTTCGAAAATCCCATCACACTTTGGTCATTGTTTTGGTTGTGGCGATTTACATCCAACGGGTCTGCATTTGGTGGCAATTGCTGGTGAAGGCGCAAATATTACGGCCCAATTTACAGTCACCGAAAATCATCAAGGTGCACCAGGTTTGGCTCACGGCGGATTACTTTCTTTAGCTTTTGATGAAGCGCTCGGAAAATTGATGTGGCTTCTGCGAGCACCTGCAGTTACGGCTCGGCTTGAAACCGATTTTTTAAAGCCAGTACCTATGGGTTCGACTTTGCATATCACCGCAAAAATTACTGGCCAAGTAAATCGAAAAGTGTATTCATCGGCCGAGGGGCGCTTGCATACTCCAGATGGTGAATTAGCTGTTCGTGCCGCAGCGCTTTTTGTAATCGTTCCAATGGATCATTTTCTAAATAATGCACCAAAGGAGTATCTCGATCACATATCTAAGAGCCCGCAGATCCTTGCCTTTGTTGATCCAGATTTCGAGATAAATCCCTAGATGTCTGCGTTCAAAGTCCTCATTAAACGTATCGACGCAACAGTTCCATTGCCAACCTATGCAAAGGGCGGAGATGCAGGAGCAGATTTAGTTACAACCAAAGATTTTACTTTGGCACCAGGGGAGCGCGCACTTATACCAACAGGAATTTCGATTGCGCTTCCAGATGGATATGTTGCGCTCGTACATCCTCGATCTGGTTTAGCTATTAAACATGGCGTTACTTTAGTTAATACTCCAGGAACAATTGATGCGGGATACCGCGGTGAAATTGCATGTATTTTAATCAATCACGATATTAAGGAAACTGTCTCATTTGTGAAAGGCGATCGCATCGCTCAACTCATTATTCAAAAGGTCGAACGTGCTGATTTTGTAGAAGTTGAAGAACTTCCTGGCTCAGGCAGAGGCAGCGATGGCTTTGGATCGACGGGAGTGTCATGAGCGAACATAATCAGGATAAAGAAACGGTTATCAATGCTTTGGGCGGCAAGAAAGGCTTAATTGATTCTGGACTTCCTGCAGTAGTTTTCTTGGTGGTCTTTAACGTAAAGCATGACTTACGGCTTTCACTATGGGCAGCGCTTAGTTTTTCTATTTCTTTAGGCATTCTTAGGCTGATTAAAAAGGACACAATTCAACACGCCATTTCTGGAACTTTAGGTGTTGTTATTTGTGCATTCTTTGCAAATAGATCAGGTAATGCATCTGATTTTTATATTCCAAAACTTCTTACCAACCTGGGTTATGGCACAGCATATTTAGTAGCAAACCTAGCTGGTTGGCCATTGCTTGGAATTGTCCTAGGTCCACTATTAGGTGAAAACTTCGAGTGGCGCCACAATCCCATCCGTAAGAAAATGTACATACGTGCTAGTTGGATCTGGGTAATCATGTTTTTTACACGTATAGCCGTGCAATATCCGATTTACCGCAGCGGAAATGTGAATCTTCTAGGTACTGTTAATTTAGCCATGGGTTATCCATTATTTTTCGCCGCAGCTTACGGTTCCTGGTTAGTAATTAAAACCGCACCGCCAGTAATCAAATCTAGCTAGAGATAAAACAGGATTTTATGCGTGCTTCAGCATCGGCTGAGGCAACAAACAACAACTCATCCCCAGCAGAAAATACATCGTGTGCTTTTGCCGTGATTACACGTCCATCGCGAACAATTGCGGCAAGGGCTGCATCTTCGGGAAGCTCAATCTCTTCAACGGTTTTACCAATGCACGCTGAGCCATCTGGGAGTGTGAGCTCGACAAGATTTGCTTGACCCTTTTTAAATGAAAATAAACGAACAACATCGCCAACACTTACGGCTTCCTCAACCAAGGCTGCAATGATGCGGGGAGTTGATACAGCTACATCCACGCCCCATGATGAGTCAAAGAGCCATTCATTTTTAGGATGATTGATTCGTGCCACTACGCGAGGGACTCCGTATTCAGTTTTTCCAAGAAGTGAAGTAACCAAATTTGCTTTGTCATCTCCTGTTGCTGCAACTAAAACTTGGCAAGTATTGAGATGGGCGTTATCAAGAGAAGTGATTTCGCAGGCATCAGCCATCAACCATTCAGCCTCAGGCACGCTTTCAAGTTTGAGTGCTTTTGGATCTTTATCAATGAGCAAAACTTGGTGACCATTATCTAAAAGTTCGCGTGCGATTGCACGTCCTACATTTCCAGCACCGGCGATTGCAACTCTCATCATCGATCTCCATCTGGTGAATTAGCAAGAATTGCCTCAGTCTTTGCAATGTCTTCATCGCCGACCATGACATGTATGAGATCGCCTTGTTGCAAAACAGTATGTTGATCTGGAATTAAACCAACCCCAAGGCGTGTAATGAAGGCTACGCGTGCAGGCGTTAGTTCATCAATGAGCAAAATAGGACGGCCATACCAATCATTATGTGGATGCATTTCACATAGCTGCACAGTTCCACTGGCATCGCGCCATTCAGAGCGAGAGCCTTCAGGTAATAGACGGCGAAGGATCTGATCAGTTGCCCATAAAACCGTTGCAACGGTTGGAATACCCAAACGCTGGTAAATCTCGGCACGGCCTGGGTCATAAATTCGGGCAACAACATTTTGAACGCCATATGTTTCGCGAGCTACGCGGGCGGCCAGGATATTTGAATTATCACCGTTGCTCACGGCGGCAAATGCATCGGCCTCTTGAATTCCTGCCTCGCGCAAAACATCGCGATCAAAGCCAACACCAGTAACAGTTCGGCCTTTAAAATTTGGACCTAAGCGGCGGAATGCTTCGCGAGCTTGATCAATAACGGCAACAGTATGACCTGCAGCTTCCAGATCAGTTGCTAATGAAGAACCGACTCGACCGCATCCCATGATGACTACGTGCATATGTATTAACTTACACCCATAAGGTTAGTTCCGTGGCATCAACTATAAAAAGAACCCTTGTGGTCGGCGAAGTTATTGAGGTATCGATTGAAAAGGTTGCCCATGGTGGCCATTTCATCGCCCGGCATGAAGGTGCGGTTATTTTCGTGCGTCATGCAATTCCCGGCGAGCGTTGTCGAATCGAAATAACCTCTGTTGGAAGTTCCTTTAATCGAGCAGATGTTGTTGAGGTATTAGAGGCCTCACCTGATCGAGTTGTGGCGCCATGCAAATTTTCACACCGAAATGGTTGTGGAGGTTGCGACTTCCAGCATGTACGCGTTGCACGACAACTTCAACTTAAGAGCGATGTAATTACCGAACAGTTTGCTCGAATCGCGAAGATGGATGTCTCAGTTGAAGTTGAAAGCGTAGGAGAAAGCCTTGGGTGGCGTTCGCGCATTATTTCAACTACTGATCGAAATGGGCAGTTAGGTTTTATCGGCTCACGAAGTCATAAAGTGATTCCAGTAAGTGAGTGCTTGGTAGCTGCTCAGGACATAGGTTTTACCGAACTTGCAACTAAGAAGTGGCGCGCAGATATGCGCGTAGAAATCGCAGCCTCTAACTCTGGTGAGCGATCCATATCTCTCATTGCCACACGCAGTGAAACTAAATCGCGTTTGAGCGAGGGACCGGCCGTCTTGCATGAAGAAGTTTTAGGTAAAGTTTTGGAAGTCAGCAACGATTCATTTTGGCAAGGACACATCAATGCGCCGAGCGTTTTAAGCTCTGTTGTACAGGATTTTTCTGCAGTAAAGAGCGGTGAGCATGTATTGGATCTTTATGGTGGAGTCGGATTATTTACCGCGGCGCTAATTGATCAAGTTGGCGAGAATGGGAGCATTAACTTAATTGAAGGAAGCAAGAGTGCGACAGCTGATGCTTCACGCAATTTTAAAGCACACGCAAATGTAAAAATAATTACCGGCGATGTTGCCAAACATCTACCAAGAATCTCATCTGCCGATGTTGTTGTATTGGACCCTCCACGTGATGGAGCCGGAAAAGTTGTGGTTGATGAGATTGTCCGAATATCTCCACGACGCATTGTCTATGCGGCTTGCGATCCAGCGGCATTAGCGCGTGATACTGGTTACTTTCTAAGTAGTGGTTATTCACTCGTAAAATTGCGAGCTTTTGATCTCTTTCCAATGACACATCACATCGAATGTGTTGCACTGTTTGAGCCGGCTAAGGTATCTTGACGCTCAAGTAAGCGATGTTTCTTAAGGGGAGATAATGAGTAAAAACTCTTTTAACGCAAAGAAAAACCTAGAAGTTGCGGGCAAGAGTTATGAGATTTTTGATATCTCATCTATCCCCGGTGCCAGCAATCTACCTTTCTCGCTTAAAGTGCTGTTGGAAAACCTTTTGCGCACCGAAGATGGCGCCAACATTACTGCCGACCACATCACTGCACTTTCCAATTGGGACCCAGCAGTAGAACCTGATACTGAAATTCAATTTACTCCAGCCCGTGTTGTAATGCAGGATTTCACCGGGGTTCCATGCATCGTAGATCTAGCAACAATGCGTGAAGCAATTGTTGAACTTGGGGGAGATGCTTCAAAAGTAAATCCACTAGCTCCTGCTGAACTAGTAATTGACCACTCAGTTATCGCCGATGTCTTTGGAACGAAAGATGCTTTTGAAAAGAACACGGATATTGAATACGAACGTAACCAGGAACGTTACCGTTTCTTGCGTTGGGGACAGACCGCCTTTGACGAGTTCAAAGTTGTTCCACCTGGAACTGGAATCGTTCACCAGGTAAATATTGAATATTTAGCTCGCGTCGTTATGACTCGAAGCGTTGATGGAGTGCTACGCGCCTACCCAGACACTGTTGTTGGAACTGATTCACACACAACGATGGTCAACGGTCTTGGTGTTTTGGGTTGGGGAGTCGGCGGAATTGAGGCCGAAGCAGCTCTATTAGGTCAGCCAGTATCGATGTTGATTCCACGCGTAGTCGGATTTAAATTAACTGGTCAGCTTCCACTCGGAACAACAGCCACCGATATGGCGTTAACAATCACTGAAATTCTGCGTAAGCATGGAGTTGTTGGAAAGTTTGTGGAGTTTTATGGCCCAGGTGTTGTATCGGTACCAATGGCTAACCGAACAACTATCGGAAATATGTCTCCTGAATATGGATCAACATGCGCAATCTTCCCAATTGACGAAGAGGCTCTGCGTTATTTACGATTAACAGGCCGCAGCGAAGATCAAGTGGCGTTAGTAGAAAGCTATGCAAAGCAACAGGGCTTGTGGCATGACCCTTCAATCGAGCCACGCTTTTCTGAACATGTTGAACTTGATCTGTCGACGGTTGTTCCATCCATTGCAGGACCAAAGCGCCCACAAGATCGTATTTCACTTAGTGATTCAAAAGTTGCTTTTGAAAAGATTTTGCCAACGTACTATTCAGAAAAGACATCTAAGAGTGAAGTTGTAGCTGGCGCGACCCGTGTTAAGAACGGCGATGTTGTGATCGCCTCAATTACATCTTGTACAAATACATCAAACCCTTCAGTCATGATTGGCGCAGCCTTGCTGGCAAAGAAGGCCGTTGAAAAGGGATTGAAATCAAAGCCTTGGGTTAAGACAACCCTGGCTCCAGGGTCAAAGGTTGTTACCGATTATTACGATCGCGCAGATCTAACTCAATATATGGAGGCACTTGGTTTTAACTTAGTTGGATATGGCTGCGTCACCTGCATTGGTAACTCAGGACCACTTCCTGTTGAAATAAGCAAAGCTGTAAATGATGGCGACTTAGCCGTAACTGCGGTTTTATCAGGTAACCGCAACTTTGAAGGACGCATTAGCCCTGATGTGAAGATGAACTATTTAGCCTCACCTCCACTTGTTGTCGCATATGCGATTGCCGGAACTATGGATCATGATTTTGAAAAAGATGCGTTAGGCAAAGATCACGATGGAAACGATGTTTTCTTAGCTGATATCTGGCCAACTCCATCAGAGATTCAAAGCGTCATCGAAGCTTCAATCTCATCGGCAATGTTTACAAAGGATTATGCATCGGTCTTTGACGGTGATCATCGCTGGAAGTCACTGGCAACCCCAACAGGAAAAACTTTTGAATGGGATGCCAAGTCAACATATGTTCGTAAGCCCCCATACTTTGATGGAATGCCTAAAGAACCAACGGCAGTTGTTGATATTGAAGCTGCTCGTGTTCTAGCAATTCTTGGTGATTCTGTAACTACAGATCACATTTCACCTGCGGGAAATATCAAAGCAGATTCACCTGCAGGAAAGTATTTGGCGGATCATGGAATCGATCGCAAAGATTTCAACTCATATGGTTCAAGGCGCGGTAACCACGAAGTAATGATTCGTGGAACATTTGCCAATATTCGCCTTAAGAATCTTTTACTCGATGGTGTTGAGGGTGGGTTTACTCGTAACTTTGCAAGTAACGGCGAGCAATCCACAATTTATGATGCATCAGTTGAGTATCAAAAGGTCGGTACACCGTTAGTGATTCTTGCGGGCAAAGAGTATGGCTCTGGTTCTTCACGCGATTGGGCCGCTAAAGGAACTGCACTGCTCGGAGTCCGAGCGGTAATTGCTGAAAGTTTTGAACGAATTCACCGTTCTAACTTAATTGGAATGGGTGTTCTTCCACTTCAATTTAGAAGCGGTGAGAACGCTAAGACACTGGGACTAACCGGTGAAGAAGTATTTTCAATTAGCGGCATTACAGCCCTCAATACTGGGGGAGTTCCTAAGGAGCTCACCGTAACTGCAGGGGATAAGAGCTTTGTGGCAAGCGTGCGCATAGATACACCTGGTGAGGCAGATTATTATCGCCATGGCGGAATCATGCAGTATGTGTTGCGTTCGCTCTTAAACGCCTAAGCACCTAAACTTAACGCCATGTTGAGTCAGATTAATTCCCCTGCCGATTTGGCATCTCTGACTCATGAGCAATTGATCGAACTCAGCTCTGAAATTCGCGCGCTATTAGTTGAAAAAGTATCGAAAACAGGTGGTCACCTGGGTCCTAACTTAGGCGTCGTTGAATTAACTCTGGCCATTCACCGCGTATTTGAATCTCCAAAAGATGTAATCGTTTTCGATACAGGCCATCAGTCTTATGTTCATAAGATGCTTACTGGACGCGCTCAGTCCTTTGATAATTTGCGTCAACGAGGTGGAATCTCTGGATATCCCAATCGCGGCGAAAGTCCTCATGATGTCATTGAAAATTCACACGCATCCACAGCATTGTCATGGGGAGATGGAATCTCTCGCGGCTTTTCAATTCAAGGTGCAACAGATCGCCATGTTGTAGTTGTAGTTGGTGATGGCGCACTTACTGGAGGAATGTCCTGGGAAGCGCTTAATAACATTGCTCCCGAGCAAAAACGAAATCTTGTAATAGTTGTAAATGATAATGCTCGTTCATACTCGCCAACGATTGGTGGAGTTGCAACGTATCTTTCAACTCTGCGCGTGACAAGTGGATATGAAAAGTTCCTTGATTGGGGCAAAGAGGTCTTGCACAAAACTCCTGTTGTTGGAGTTCCAATCTATGAAACATTGCATGGAATGAAAAAGGGACTAAAAGACATCGTCGCACCGCAGGGAATGTTTGAGGATTTGGGTCTTAAGTACATGGGACCTATCGACGGACATGACATCACTGCAATGGAAAAAGCTTTGCATCAGGCCAAAGAGTATGGTGCGCCAATTTTGGTTCATGCTATTACTGAGAAAGGTAAAGGCCACAAACCAGCAGTTGCCGATGAAGCAGAGAAATTCCATGCAGTCGGTGTAATAGATCCTGAAACGGGGGAGCCGCTTTCTAAGAGTGGAACTTCTTGGACCAAAGTTTTTTCTCAAGAGTTAGTTGAAATTGGTAAAACGCGTACAGATATCGTTGCGATCACGGCGGCGATGCTAGGACCAACAGGACTCGACCAATTCCAAGCAGTTTTTCCAGAGCGCACAATCGATGTTGGAATTGCTGAACAACATGCAGTGACAAGTGCAGCAGGCCTGGCATTTACTGGTTTACATCCAGTAGTTGCGGTGTACTCGACATTTCTTAACCGTGCCTTTGATCAGATGCTTCTTGATGTTGCTTTACACAAGGCGGGTGTGACTTTTGTTTTGGATCGCTCAGGCGTGACTGGCGACGATGGCCCTTCTCACCACGGAATATGGGATTTAGCGTTAACGGGGATCGTTCCAACAATGCACGTTGCTGCTCCTCGTGATGGTGCGCGTCTGAAAGAGCTTTTGCGCGAAGCGGTAGAAATTAATAATGCCCCTTCGATGGTGCGTTTTCCAAAAGGCTCAGTCCAGGAAGATATTCCTGCCTTTGAGCGTCGAGATGGAATCGATGTCTTATATCGCGGTGAAAGTGCAGATGTTTTGCTGATCAGCGTTGGCGCAATGGCAGCAATCGCCGTTGAAGCAGCTTCATCTGCCTATCGCGAAGGTGTTGGGGTTACTGTTATTGATCCACGATGGGTTAAGCCTTTGCCACAATCTCTGATTCGCATGGCAGAGCGTTATAAGAGTGTCGTTGTTTTAGAAGATGGAATTCGCCACGCTGGAATTGGAAGTGCAATCTCTGAAATGTTTAGAGATGCAGACGTTCTTATTCCATTGCACTCGATAGGCGTTCCACTTGAATTTATCGAACACTCAAAGCGCGGTGAGATTCTAAGCGATATTGGAATTACCGCTCAAAATATCGCGCGAAGTGTTGTCGAATGGAGTAGTTCTCTTAGGCAAGAGATGCAACTCCCTTCGGATGAAAGCGTTGACCGCAAGCAGCCTCGCTAATTCCTTCACGGTCTAAGTAAGGCAATATTCCACCTAAATGCATTGGCCATCCGGCGCCCATCAACATGCATAAATCAATTTCGGCAGCGGTAGATACAACGCCCTCATCAAGCATCATCCTTGCTTCAACAGCTAGAGCTGTTAGAGCACGATTTCGAACTTGCTCAGCCGTTGATGGAGAATCGCCTTTATGAATTAATGCGATTGCTGCCGGATTTGCGCCAACTGATCCATCTTCATTTTTAATATAGAAGTTGCGAACACCCTCTTTGACCATTGACTGCATAGTTGGTGAGATTCTGTAACGATCGCCAAGATTTGCATTCAAAGTTTCTGAAACGTGAAGTGCTACTCCAGGACCCACTAAATCTAGAAGTTGGAATGGTGACATTGGAAAACCGATAGAACGCATCGCATTGTCGGCAACATCTGGAGCGGTTCCTTCATCAACGGCATCAGTAATTTCACCCATGAAACGTGTAAGTAGACGGTTCACGACAAAGCCAGGTGCATCTTTACAGATGATCATGGTCTTCTTTAACTCCTTACCAACGGCAATGGCCGTGGCAGTTGTTGCATCATCGGTGGCACTTGTTCGTGCAACTTCAAGGAGAGGCATAACAGCCACAGGGTTGAAGAAGTGGAAACCAACGACGCGTTCTGGGTTTTTCAAGCCTTCACTCATACGTTCAACAGAAAGTGATGAAGTGTTAGTTGCTAGTACGCACTCAGGGGAAATGATGGCTTCAAGTTTCTTGAAAAGCTCTTGCTTAAGGGAGAGCTCTTCAAATATAGCTTCAATAATGAAATCGCATCCAGCATAAACGCCTTGATCAGCCGATCCTGAAATCAACAGTGATAGTCGACCGGCAGACTCTGCGGACATACGCTTTTTCTCTACTAATTTTGTTAACTCATTTTTGACCCAGGCCACGCCCTTGTCGGCACGCTCTTGATCGATATCGGTCATAACAATCGGGCACTTCAGATTTCTAAGAAGTAGAAGGGCTAACTGCGATGCCATCAAACCTGCACCGACAACACCAACCTTTGAAACCTTACGCGCTAATGCAGGCTTTGGTGCGCCTTCGACTTTCTTTCGCTTTTTCTGAATAACATTAAATGCATATAACGAAGCTCGTAGGGGATCGCTCATTGTTAAATCTGCAAGGGCAACATCCTCAGCATCAAAACCTTCACCGACAGTATTGCTCTTTGCTGCTGCAATTAGTTCAAGGGCTTTAAATGGTGATGCGATTTCAGCTCCGCCATATTTCTTTAACGCTGCAGCCTTTCCTGTCGCAAGTGCAGAATCCCATGCAGGATCCTGGCTGTAATCTTTACGCTCTATGGTTGTTGTGCCATTAAGAACATTTGCAGCAAATGCAATTGATCGCTCAAGGAAATCTGATGGTTCAAAGAGTGCATCTACAACGCCGAGTTTGAAAGCATCTTTAGCTTTCATCATCGTGTTGTTGTTGAGTGAGTTCAGCATAATTACTTGAACCGCTCGTTCTGGACCAATTAGTTTGGGAAGAATTGTTGCTCCGCCCCATCCAGGAACTAACCCTAGGAAAACCTCAGGTAATGCCGTAAATGCCGTTGTTGCAAGAGTGCGGAATTGGCAATGCAAGCCAACTTCAAGTCCGCCACCAAGGGCCAAACCATTAATGAATGCAAATGTTGGGATGCTTGATTCACCAAGTCGGCGAAATACATCGTGGCCTAGTTTTCCTATTGCAAGTGATTGTTCACGATTACTAATAAATGAAAGTGCTGATAAATCCGCACCCGCTGCAAAGATAAATGGCTTGCCCGTGATGGCAATGGCTGCAGGTTTACGTGATGTTGCCTCTGTTATCGCCGCATCTAGCGCCATAAGTGATTGTGGGCCAAAGGTATTTGGTCGGTTGTGGTCATGGCCATTATCGAGAGTGATAAGAGCCAAAGTTCCTTGAGCACCAAAGGCGCTTAAGTCAACATCTCGAACCAGGGCCTGTGTTACTACTTCCTCTGGTGCACCTTCTGGGAGTTTGATATCTACGCTCATTTATTTCACCTGACCATTAAAGTGTGGGTTTTCCCAAATAACTGATCCGCCCATTCCTAGGCCTATACACATCGTTGTTAATCCGTAACGCACTTCTGGATGATCTTCAAAAGAGCGAGCGAGGTTGAGCATTAGACGAACACCAGAGGATGCGAGTGGATGTCCCACTGCAATTGCGCCACCGAAAGGATTGACGCGTACATCATCATCGGCGATTCCAAAGTGCTCAAGAAAAGCAATTACCTGTACTGCAAAGGCCTCATTAATTTCAAAGAGACCAATATCTTCAATTGTTAAACCAGCTTGCTTTAAAGCTTTTATCGTTGAAGGCACCGGACCGAATCCCATAACTTCTGGTTCGACACCTGCAAATGCAAATGAAACTAAACGGGCTTTAATAGTTAGGCCCAACTCTTTAGCTTTATCTTCACTGGCAAGAAGTGCTGCAGTTGCGCCGTCGTTTAATCCTGATGAGTTACCTGCAGTTACACGACCAGCTGGTCTAAATGGAGTTTTTAATCCAGCTAAACCTTCAAGAGTTGTTTGGGGGCGAGGTGGCTCATCAACTGTTGCAATGGTCCAACCAAGTTCGGCGTTGCGAGCTGCCATTGGAATTAAATCTCTTTGAATTAAACCGGCTGCATAAGCTTTAGCGGTTTTAAGTTGTGAGTTAAGTGCGTACGCATCTGCGCGGGTTTTAGTAATAGTTGGAAAACGATCATGCAAGCGTTCAGCTGTCGCACCCATTGCAAGTGCATCTTGCTCAACAATCTTCTCAGCTAAGAAACGTGGGTTGGGATCAAGTCCTTCGCCAATTGGGTGATTTCCCATGTGCTCGACACCACCAGCGATCGCAATCTCATTTGAACCAAATGCAATTGCACCTGCAACCGTTGTTACCGCAGTCAAAGCACCAGCGCACCAGCGATCTATTGAATATCCTGGAACCGTGTTGGGTAAACCCGCCAGCAAAGTTGCACTACGGCCAATATTCATACCTTGATCACCAGTTTGTGTCGCTGCAGCGATTGCAACATCATCGATTGTGCTGTGCTCAACTAATGGATTTCGATCTAGCAGTCCTCTAATTGCACGGACAATAAGATCATCGGCGCGGGTACCTGAATACATACCTCCCGATTTTCCAAAAGGCGTACGAACGGCATCGACTAAGACAACTGAGCGGGACATAGTGATCCTTTACTGAGGCTGGTGTAGCGGTTATGTTACTCGCCAGTAAGAGATTGTGACAGCGATTAGGCAGGTGTGAGTTGGCGTGCGCGTGGCTTTGAAAGGTAAGGAATAAGCACTGCGACTAGATAGAGCGCCCAGATTCCTAGCTGTAGCCATGAGGTAGTTGTATCGAATCCAACAGTTCCGCCAAGAGCTGCACTTGTTACGGAGTCATTTGGGATAGAAGATGTTAAATCCCAGGCATAGGCATTAGCCCCGGGCAACCAACCCAGTTCTTGAAATTCATGAACTGCATATGTGAGAACACCGGCGGCAACGATGATCAAGGCAACTCCGGTGTACTTGAAGAACTTGCTCAGATTTAGGTTAATTGAGGATTTGTAAATGAGGTATCCCAAAGAGATGGCGATTAGAAAGCCCAGGGTTAAGCCAATCAAAGAGCTTTTTGTATCGGCAACGGTTCTAAAGTTTGAGTAAATAAATAATGCAGTCTCTAAGCCTTCGCGAATAACGGCCAGAAACGCTGCAGCTGCAAGAGCTACAGGTCCTGTTAGTGAAGCGGAATCAACCTTTCCGTGCAGCTCTGACCTGAGAAAGCGGGCCGAGCGTTTCATCCAGAAAACCATCCAAGTAACCAGGGCGACGGCCAGAAGTGAGGTCGTGCCAGCAAATAAGGCAGTGGAGTGTTCGCTCATTCCGCCAGATGTTCTAGAAAGTATTAGGCCAAGACCAAGACTGAGTGCAACAGCGGCGATTACACCGCTCCACAAAGGCGCTAGGAGGGCTCGGCGATCACTTTTGATGATGTAAGCAACCAAAATCCCAACAATGAGCGAGGCCTCAAGGCCTTCGCGCAGGGCGATGATAAATGTGCTCACCATGGGTAAAAATCTAGAGGGTAGGGGGTATTTACGCAACTCTAATGTTGCGTAAATCAGGCCTCTTCGGGTGTGGTTTCTGGCACAGCTTCTATTTCAGGCACGGGTAGCGCCTCTTTTTCAAGGAGGGCATCAGTAATTGCCTCACCGACTAGATCAATCTGCCAGTTTCGCGCACCGAGGGCAAGTAGATATTCACGGACAACTTGCGGGGATCGTTCAACGGTTGAAGGAGTTGGCGGAGACCAACAGATTCTGCGAACGAGTTCTGGGGTCATCAAGTTTTCAATCGGTATTGAATTCTCGTTGGCGATTAATTCGATTGCGGCACGAGCATGGGAGAGCGGAATGTACTTTTCAGGAAATTTATCGCGCCATAATTTAATTGGAGGCAAGGTGTCGGCATTGGTGCGCATCGCTGGCCATTGGCTTTCAGGTAAAGCAACCGCACGAGCTACTGCATCTAGCCAGACTTTCATATTTTCCATCCAACGTGCACGCAAACCCAGTGGCCGCAAAGTTTTTTTAAACTCTTTCTTGTTGGTTGGCGGGTTCAGGCAGATCTCAACGATTGCAGAGTCGTTAAGAAGTTTGCCTGCAGCAATATCTTGTTGTCTAGCGATTTCATCTCGAGTGATCCAAAGTTCACGGATTATTGCTAACTGATCGCGGCGTTTTACTTTATGCATTCCTGAAGTTCTACGCCATGGATCAACTCGAGGGGGAGGAGGGGGAGCAAGGAGAATAGATGCGAACTCTTCTTTAGCCCATTTATCTTTTTTTGCTTCCTTTAAAATCGATTCAACTTTGTCGCGCAATTCAACGAGAAGTTCAACGTCAAGTGCAGCGTAGGTAAGCCACTCTTGCGGCAGAGGCCGAACCGACCAGTCGGCTGCGCTATGTTCTTTAGCAAGAGAAACACCCATCAAAGATTCCAATAGCGGACCAAGACCCACTCGAGGAAGACCGGCAATTCGTCCACCTAATTCAGTATCAAATAATCTTTGTGGATTGATTCCAAGTTCTCGCAGACAAGGAAGATCTTGGGTGCTGGCGTGAAGAATAACTTCATCGGTATTTAGAAGCTCATTGAGTTCACTCATTAATGCATGGCCCGGCCCAAAGGGGATCGGATCAATTAGGTGCAGTCCGCCACCATTTCGCTTTACTTGAATGAGGTATGCACGCGCGCTATAACGAAAACCAGATGCGCGTTCAGCGTCGACGGCAAATGGTCCTGATCCTTGTGCTAATTCCTTTAGTGCATCTTTAAATTGTGAATCAGTATCGATAATTTTCGGGGTTCCGCCAGCAGGGCTAAGGAGTGGGACTGCAGTGGTCTCTTCTGACATGGATTTTCTTAACGACGTCTGGCTGATGAAATAGTAGATATTCCTTCAGGAATCGGTTCAAGACCTGCAACATTAGCAATCAATCGACACCAACCCGCAATGTGTGTCATTAGATCTGAGGGATCAACAACTATGGGAGTCCATGATGCTCGGATTTCGATTTCAGGTTCATCGTTGCGTGGAGACAACTTTCCAAAAGATGCGCTAGAAACCCTTGTAACTGTGCCACTAGGGGCCGCTATTGAACACTCTTCTGTTTCTAAGGCTTCAAGAAACCAACTCCAACCGACTTCTGGAAGTAATGGATCTTGTTGCATGATGGGATCTACATCGGCGCGCACAAATGTCACACACCGAAATTCACCTTCCCACGTATCTTGACCACCAGGTTCGTGAAGCAATACAAAACGACCAGATGCAATCTCATCCTCATCATCGCCTAATAATCCATTGCTAACATCGGCAGAAAATGCAAAGGAGTACGTAGCTAATTTTTGCGGCGCTGGAACTTCTTCTAAAACAATTTCAGAGCGGGGTGTAAATGTGCGAAGGTTGTTGATTAATTCATCAAAGGCCTTGGCATCCACCGCTTAAGAATAAACATGCAAGAGCCCTATTCATGGGAGGCGGGGCTGTAACCTTGCGCATATGGCCTCACTCCTTGCATTGCTTTCAAGCATGCTGTGGGGGACCTCTGATTTTGAAGGTGGCCGATTAAGTAAAAAGCACGCGCCAATCGCTGTTCTTGGATTTTCACAAGTTCTTGGATTGATATTTGGATTAGTTTTAATGTTTGTGACCGGTGCTTGGAGATCTGATGCATTTGGCGATGGTGGATATTTAATCCCAGGAATTTTTGCTGGCCTGCTTGGCTATTTTGGTCTGTTCTGTCTCTATGCAGGATTGTCCACTGGTCGCATGGGTGTTGTTTCACCCATTAGTTCAATGGGTGCCGTTGTTCCACTGACTTACGCATTACTTAATGGAGACAAGCTTTCAACAATTACCTCTATTGGAGTTGTGCTCGCACTGGTGGGGGTCTTTTGTGCCAGTGGACCCGAACTATCGCAAGGTTTGCCATTAAGGCCATTGCTACTTGCACTTGGCGCAGCACTTGGATTTGGAACTGCATTAACTTCAATGTCAATTGGCTCGCAATCAAGTGCTGTTATGACAATGGTTTCGATGCGCGCCGCTACTTTTTTTGTAACCATTGGTATCGCGTTCAAATTTCGCACTCTCGGAAATTTTACCAAGAAAGAATTTCCATCACTGATTTTTATCGGGTTTTCAGATTTTCTTGCCAATGTTCTTCTAGGTGTGGCATGTAATAAGGGATTGGTCTCTATAGCAATGGTACTTGGTTCACTTTTTCCAATAGCAACTGCAGTCCTAGCATTTAAGTTCTTGCACGAGCGATTAATGAAGATTCAATATGTAGGAATCGCACTAGCAGTTGCAGGAGTTGCTTTAATTTCTGCGTTTTAATTATGTGCCGAATAAAAATCCGTACCATCCACTGAAACTAAAGTATGGTGTGCGAATTTATTCAGGAGCTCTTGCCAATCAATGGGGTGATCGCCGCCGGTGACTGGAGTGACGCTCAAATCCATTTGATCAATTAATCCTAGGCTGACAAGTTCAAAGATTATTGAAGTTCCTGCTTCGATAAGTATTCTTTTTCCAAAGAGTGATTTAGCTTTAACAAGGGCTTCTGCTGGTGACATATTCCAAAGATGTGACAAATCATTTCCTGCAACAGGATTAATATTTGACTTTGAGACAATGACTAATGGCACCGGAGTTTGCTTATAAGGTTCGTGACGAGCGGTGTTTCCACCGATGAGGATGCAATCCACTTTGCGCCGCCGTGCCAAGAAAGCGGTGCGATCTGCATCTGATGAAACACCATTAGAGCTATTGCCTTTTGAAGTCGATCCATCTCGTCCGACAACTAACGATGCAACTGTGCTCATTTGACCTACTATCGCAGATTTAGAGTTATTTCACAGGCTCAAATCACGCTTAAAAGTTGAGTTGACGTGTAAAACCTAGTTAGCCTTGAACCCATGTACCGGCGCATTCTTCCTCGCGCGCTCTTGGCTCTAGCCATCTGCGCGGGATTGGCAACTCCAGCCCAAGCCGCTCAATCCCTGGCAGAAGTTCAAGCAAAGGTTCAACTCTTAGAAGAAGAGGCGACAACGGCTGCCGAAGGTGCGCAGGAGGCCAAAGTTAAGTTAGCGGCGCTAACTCGCACACTCAATGGAATCAAGGCAAAGGCCGCAGTTCAAGGTCAAACCCTTTCTGCGCTTCAAAAATCTCTTGGAACAATCGCAGTTGAACAGTACAAAGCAGGCGGTTTAGGTCAATCGTTAGAACTCCTATTTTCCTCTGACCCAACTTTATATCTCTCTTCGGCCGGAGCACTTGATGCAATTAGCCGTAGAAAATCTTTACAGCTTCGTACCTACCAAGCAGCACAACAGCGTTTAAGTGCAACAACTTTAACCGTTAACGACAAAATGTCACTTGTTGCCGCAGCTGAAAAGAAATTTAGAGCGCAATCAGCAATGGCTCAAGAAAAATTGGCCCAAGCCGAAGCACTTTTATCGAAGTTAACAAAAGCCGAACGCGAACGTTTGGCAAAACTTGCTGCCGCGCAGGAAGATGCAGACCAAGCTTCATCCCAGGCCGCAGCACGTGCACTTACAGGTGTATCTGGTCGTGCTGGAATCGCAATTAAATACGCCCTCAAGCAGATTGGTGATCGTTACGTATTCGGGGCAGCAGGATTAGTTACTTGGGATTGTTCGGGCTTAACGATGCGCGCTTACCAAGCTGCAGGCGTTTCGCTTCCACACTCATCGGCGGCGCAATCACGGATGGGAAAGAAAGTTTCACTTAAATCTCTAAAGCCTGGAGATCTTTTATTTTTCGGGCACCCCGTTTCACACGTTGGAATGTATATCGGTGGGGGGAAGATGGTTCATGCCCCACGTTCTGGATCTCGAGTCAAAGTTACAACGAGTGGTTCATTAGGAAGCAAGCCATTAGTGGGGGCGCGCCGTTTCTGATAAAACTTTATTTGTTACCAATGATTTTGGTCCACGAGCCGGAGGCATCGAAACCTTCATCATTGGTTTAATAGAACGTCTTCCGCATTCGAGCATTATCGTTTATACATCGAGCCAGGAAGATAGTTTTCAATACGATGCAGACTGGCTTGAGAATTACGGAGTCGAAGTTATTCGAGATAAATCAAAGATTTTGCTGCCGACACCACGGGTCAATACGGCGGTTGCAAAATTAGTCGGTGAAAAAGCAGTTACAACTGTAGCTTTCGGGGCAGCCGCGCCTCTTGCTTGGATGTCAGCAAAATTGCGCAGAGCTGGTGTACAACGAATTGTTGCATTAACCCACGGTCATGAAGTCTGGTGGTCGAAAGTATTTCCATTTAACTTGATTATGCGCCGCATTGGTGCAACCACCGATTCCCTAACTTATTTAGGAAAATTCACTCGCAATGCAATCTCAAGTGCCTTAAGAAAAAAAGATGCCGCGGCGATGTGCAAGATTGCCCCAGGAATCGATGTCAATCACTTTAAGCCAGTTGATGCAACAGCTTTACGTCAATCTCTGGGACTAACTCACAAGAAAGTTATTGTCAGTGTTGGTCGATTAGTCCATCGCAAGGGTCAGGACTTTCTAATTGAGTCGATGCCTCTAATTTTGGAATCTGTTCCTAATGCGCATTTACTTTTAGTTGGACAAGGCCCATACCGGCAGCATTTAGAAGCGCTGGTTGGCAAGCATGGCCTGACTGAAAACGTCTCATTCATCGGCCGAATTCATTATGCCGATTTACCCCGCTACATATGTGTCGGCGATATCTTCGCTATGCCATCTCGATCAAGATTTGCAGGATTAGAAGTTGAAGGTCTAGGAATTGTCTATCTCGAGGCAAGCGCATGTGGACTACCGGTCGTGGCCGGCTCTTCAGGCGGTGCACCAGATGCGGTCCTTCAGGGAACAACTGGTTTTGTTGTAGATGGTAAAGATTGCAAAGAGATTTCAGCTCGCATAAATGAACTTTTACTTGATGATCAACTTCGTGAATCGATGGGCAGTGCCGGTCGAGAATGGATCATTAAAGAGTGGCGTTGGGAAATCTGGGCAGACAAGTTTGCTCAACTTCTAGCTGGTTAAACCGCGTTTCTTTGCGATGTGAACTGCTGCACTTCTATTTGTTACTTCTAACTTTCGGTAAATGGATGCAAGATGAGTCTTAACAGTAGCCTGAGTTATAAATAAGGTTTCAGCAATTTGTTGGGTACTCATACCTTTCTCAAGAGCTGCAATTAAATCAAACTCCCTTGGTGTTAATTGAGCGAATACTTCATCGAAACCCTGCGCTATTTGTTGCGAATTAAAACTCATTGGCGCTAACAATGACTGTTGAATTGCCAAAAGAAGCTGGGGGATCGGTTCAGATTTTGAAACAAAAGCGCTTGCCCCGGCTCTCTTAGCCGCCAAAACACTATTTGAATCATCGTGAAGTGTCAGCACAATGATGGCAATTTCTTTCGAAATTGAACGTATCCAAGTTATAAGTTCAAATCCCGTGCCATCACCAAGGTTGATATC
The DNA here is from genome assembly GCA_903825015.1 of uncultured Actinomycetes bacterium. Classification (GTDB taxonomy): domain Bacteria; phylum Actinomycetota; class Actinomycetes; order Nanopelagicales; family Nanopelagicaceae; genus Planktophila. Next base: position 9,281 of record CAIJYZ010000111.1, on the reverse strand, counting down.
AATGGTCACGACCTGAGGATTGAGTTGTGCAATGGCGGCACGGGCAGATGCAACCGAATCAGCTTCGTGAATAGAATCAAAGCCATAGGTGGAAAGTGCTTTTTTTAATCCTTCTCTAACAATTGCGTGGTCATCGACAATAAGTAGTTTTGTCATCAAGATTCCACTGGAAGTGATATCAAAACCTTGGTTCCGCTAAAGTCAGATTCAATTCGAAGTTGAGCTCCAATTGCATTAACCCGCTCGGTTAACCCTGCAATTCCAAAGTGATTATCTTTTTCAGTAACGCCACCAATCCCGTTATCAGTGATTGATATTTCGACGCTAGAACCCTGTGAATGTTTGATTGCATTTGTTATAACTTCGTTGAAGATCCGATCAAGATTAACGCGAACATCGCCACCCGTACTTAGCTGTTCTATTTCTGTATTTGTAGTGCGCAGCTCAAAAATCTCATCACGAACTTTGTCGATGAGTGCTGTAACGTCGAAACGTAAGGCGCGCAGTGGGGCTCGACTACTTTCGATCGACTCAGTGGCCATGATTGAATCGATGGCATATCCCAACCCCACGAGATCTTGGGCGATGCCATCGTGTAACTCTTGTGCGAGTTTTATTCGCTGTGTGGGGCTCACATGTTTACTTTGTAAAGAGTTGCTCGATCTCCTTTGCGAACTCCTTCGCAACTACGTGACGTCTAACAGAAAGTTTCGCAGTTAAATGCCCACCAGCTATAGTGAAATCAGTCGGTAAGATTACAAATTTACGAATTGATTCGGCGCGACTTACTGCCTTATTAGCATCATCAACTGCGGTTTGTACAACTGCAATCAGGTCCGGATCATTTGCTAGATCGACCATAGAAGCGCCTTCCTTTTTATGGTTTGCGATCCAAGCTTTAAGCGCATCTTGATCAATAGTTACAAGGGCTGCAATAAATGGTTGATTGTCTCCAACAACCATGCACTGGCTAACTAATGGGTGCGCACGTAAGCGATCTTCAAGAACTGCTGGTGCAACGTTTTTACCTCCAGCAGTAACAATGAGTTCTTTCTTGCGTCCAACGATATAGAGGAAGCCTTCGTCATCAAGTTTTCCGAGATCTCCAGATTTAAACCAACGCTCTGCATCAAAAACCTCATCGTTTGCTGCATCATTTTGCCAATATCCCCGCATAACAATCGGACCACGAATAAGTACTTCGCCATCCTCGGCAATCTTGATTGAAGTTCCGGGAATTGGGCGGCCGACAGAACCAACTCGATGCGCACTTGTTAAGTTAAGTGTTGCACCAGCGGTAGTTTCAGTTAAGCCGTAGCCTTCTAAAATTGTTATTCCGGCACCGCGGTAGAAGTGACCTAGGCGTGTTCCAAGTGGTGCTCCTCCAGAGATTGCCGCTTCAACACGTCCACCTAAACCGGCGCGAATCTTGGAATAAACCAACTTATCAAAAATGGCATGTTTAATATTTAGCAGTGGTGAGATGCCCTTTTTATCTAAGCTCTCTGAATATGCGATTGCAACTTCAGCTGCTTTTCTAAATATCTTCCCTTTTCCAGCAGCTTCTGCGCGCGCTTCTGCTCCGTTGTAAATCTTTTCGAAGATGCGGGGGACAGCAAGTACAAAAGTTGGTTTAAATGATGCTAGGTCAAATGGAAGTCGACCAACTGGATCACCGCAATGAGCAAGATGTAATCCTGCATTAATTGCACCGATCTGAACCATGCGGCCAAATACATGAGCAACGGGTAGAAACAAAAGCGTTGATCCACCTGGCTTTAGAAATAAATCACTAGCGCCTTGAACTACGTTTCCGCATTCAGCTAAAAAATTGCCGTGAGTGAGTGAAACGCCTTTTGGCTTTCCCGTTGTGCCTGATGTGTAAATTAAAGTTGCCAAAGTATCTGGCCCCAAGGCGTTACGGCGTCGATCGATTTCTTCGTCACCAATGTTTGTACCTGCTTCACCCAATACGCTGAGTACATCTTCAGTCATCGTCCATACATGTTTGGTGTGTGCTGGTAAGACGCTTTGAACTAGCTCACGAAGCGCTGGAGTTTCAACGATAATTGCAACCGAGCCTGAATCGTTTAGAATCCAATCGATCTGCTCTGCCGATGAAGTGTCATAAATAGGGACAACGATTGCTCCGGAAAACCAGATTGCGAAATCAAGAATCGTCCATTCATATCTGGTGCGCGCCATAATCGCGACGCGATCACCAATCTGTACACCGGCTGCAATCAACCCTTTAGCCGTGGCGCGGATCTCCTCATCAACTTCTCTGGCAGTGACGCTTTGCCATCCATCGCCAAGAGGTCGCGACATCGTGATTCGCTCTGGCTCAAACCATGCTCGCTCAGCGATGAGGTTGGTGAGATTGCCGGCAGTAGCGGCAGGGACAAGGGCTGGAACTGTGACTTCATTCATGGCGCTAACGCTAGCGTGAGAAATAAGAAATGCGGAAGAGGGTAACCTAGGGCTATGAGCGATTTGAGCAGTTCAACTATCACTATCGATGCTTCCGTGGCCGCTGTTGAGGCGGCCCTTTTTGCCATCGATCAATATCCATCATGGTCTAGCGCCATCAAGTCAGCAGAATCTGTCGCAACCGACGAGCAAGGCCGGATCACCAAGGCCAAAATGACTATTGATGCAGGCATGATGAAGGATCGAGTAATTCTTGATTACGACTGGTCGCAAGCACCAGCAAAGCTTTCCTTCTCACTCGATGACGCAGATTTGCTAACGGGCATGGATGGTTCATATTCAATTAAGTCAGTAGATGAAGACACAACGCAGGTGACTTACGAGCTCACTGTTTCACTCTCTATGCCAATTCCAGCGATGATGCGCCAAAAGGCGGAAAAGACAACGATTGACCAAGCTCTATCTCAACTCAAAGCATCACTAGAAGGTTAATTCTCTTTCATGGCTTTCACTATTGGTATTGATGTTGGCGGAACTAAAGTCCTTGGCGGTGTAGTTGATGAATCAGGAAAGGTCTTAACAACTGCCAGAAAAGACACGCCTCGCCAAGGTGGCAGCGCATTAACGCAAACAATTGCTGACGTGGCAAAAGAACTATTAGAACAATACAAAGTCGCATCGGTTGGTGTGTCAGCTGCAGGGTTTGTTTCATCTGACCGAAAAACAATGCTTGCAACTCCTAACATTGCAGACTGGAATGGCGTCGATTTAGATAATCAATTAACTAATCTGATCGGACTGCCGGTCGTGATTGAAAACGATGCCAATGCCGCAGCATGGGGCGAAGCAAGATTTGGTGCCGGAAAAAATCAAGATCACATGATGATGCTTACTGTTGGTACCGGTATTGGTGGCGGAATAGTTGTCAACGGCGCGTTGTACCGCGGAGCCTTTGGCATCGCTGCCGAGTTTGGACATTTACGAGTTGTTCCTGAAGGCCATTTGTGTGGCTGTGGTGCACGTGGATGTTTTGAACAGTATGCATCAGGAAATGCACTCTTGCGCCATGCCCGCGAAGCAATAAACGCTAGTCCAGAAGTTGCGCGCAATTTACTCTCACGCGGTGATGGCACGGTTGCAGGGCTTACTGGTCAAGCAATTACACAGGCTGCTCGTGAAGGTGACCCTGTTGCATTAGCTGCTTTTAATACGACAGGTCAATGGCTTGGAGCGGGAATTGCATCGCTATCAGTTCTTCTTGACCCTGCATGTGTTGTTATTGGTGGGGGAGTAATTGATGCTGGCGAGATTTTGCTTAAACCAACTCGCGAATCACTGGAACGAAACATGCCATTTGCTGGCAAGCATCCGTACCCTCAAATTATTGCTGCGCAGTTAGGAAATGAAGCCGGACTTGTGGGTGTTGCGGATTTAGCTAGAAGCTAATTTTCAAAAGGGTATTTCAACCCAATCTGGGCACGCACCGTATCTAGGATCTGCATTATTGCCACAGTATCTTTTAATGGAAGTATGGGTGATTCTTTTTCTCCACTTCTTACTATGCGTGCAAACTCAAAGGCTTGTTCGCGAAGACCGTGACCAATGTAAGTGTTTGGATATTCAGTAACCGTTCCATCATAAAGTTTTACGCGCATAGATGTTGGATTGTAGAAAGTCCTATCAATTTCCAGATAACCGTTCAGGCCGGCAATAACTGCGGTGCAAGGAGTCTGAACATTCATAGTTGTATTAAGCACGGCTTGAGCGCCGTTGGCGTAGTTAAGAATAATCGATGTCTGCGCATCGACACCTTTGTCCGTCAATACTCCTGTAGCAGTAATTGATTGCGGCACCCCCAACACCATGTGAGCAAATGAAACTGGATAGATTCCAAGATCTAGGAGTGCGCCACCAGCAAGCGCGGGTTCGATGAGTCGAGCGATGTTTTGATCTGCTAAACGTTGACCGTGATCTGCAAATACTGTTGAGATTTCTCCAAGAACATCGCTAGCAATAATTTCGCGAATCTTTGCGTAATGCGGCAGGAATCGTGCCCACATTGCTTCCATGAGTGCAACGCCATTTTCTTTAGCAACTTCGACCATCTCTTTTGCTTCAATTGAACTTACTGCAAATGGTTTTTCGCACAATACTGGTTTGCCTGCCTTAAGGGCAGCAATCACATTTTCTTTATGCGTTGGATGTGGTGTGGCGATATAAACCGCATCTATCTGCGGATCATTTATCAGCTCTTTATAAGAGCCGTAACTAAGCGCTCCATTAAAATTTGATGCAAACTCTTTAGCAGTTGATAAATTTCTTGAACCAACGGCAGCGACGGCATGCCCATCAAGAACGGTCACATCATTTGCAAATGCGCGAGCGATTCCACCTGTCCCAATAATTCCCCATTTGAAATCACTCATAGAGTTGCTCCTTCATCGTCGTGGTATCCACGATTAAACCAGGCTTTGACTGCACGTTTTATCGAGCGCCACATTTGACGCGGAGATTGCCCTGGGGGATTAGGTGCAACGAATCGATCAGCCACTTCAAAGGCATCGAGTTCATCGAGATAACTTGTCGGCGCTGACTCATCCAGGGACAGGCCGGAAACGATCGAATCAAATTCGCTGCGGATGAGTTCTTCCTCATCGAAATCATCTGGGCCTGGGCGTGGATTGCTCACCCTCAGATAGTGTCATATCTGGCAATAGCCACTAAATTAGAGCCATGTTCAGCAACCTGCCCTACGGAACGTTGCGCGCCTTTTTGACGCCTTTCCTCATGGCTGGTTTTCGACCAAAGGTTAAGGGCCTGCGAAATGTGCCGGCAAAAGGGCCAGTGATCATCGCTTCTAATCACTTATCTTTTAGTGATTCGATTTTTATGCCTTTAGTCGTGCCTCGCAAAGTTACATTTTTGGCCAAGAGCGAGTACTTCACTTCTCCTGGCCCGAAGGGTCTATTAAAAAAGATTACTTTTATTGCCCTCGGTCAAGTTCCAGTAGATCGCTCAGGTGGTCGACGAAGCGAAGCTGCCTTGATTACTGGTTTAAAGGTTTTGGCTGAAGGAGATTGCTTGGGTATTTATCCAGAAGGCACGCGTTCTCCTGATGGCCGTTTGTATAAGGGACGCACAGGAATAGCTCGGCTTGCTATCGAATCTGGGGCTCCAGTTATTCCCGTTGCCATGTTTAACACCGACAAGATTCAACCAACGGGCAAGGTGATTCCAAATCTTCATCGTGTTGGAATGCACTTTGGAAAGCCAATGTATTTTGATGGTGATTCAACTGATCTTCTCTATCTACGTGATGTAACAGATCAAATCATTAATGCAATTCAAGCAATGTCAGGGCAAGAATACGTTGATACCTATGCGCCTAAGAAATCAAAACCAGAAGAGATTAATGTAGCTGGCGAGGAAGATTAAAGAAGATCTAAAGCATTTCTTGTTGTAAGAAATGCGCAGGTTGTACATGTTGATCCTGCTTCTGGAATATCGCCCTCTAAAACATTAATGAAATCTCCAATAACGCGCATGAAGTTATCGTGATCTCTTTCGACGCCAACGTATTTTTGATAGACACCAAAACCGCTGTTCTCTGGATTATCTCCAACAGTATGTGTTGGCTTCCAAACAAGTAGTCCCATCGATGCGACCTCTACGGATTTACCAGCAGATGGGTTTTCTAGGCAATATGCATATGCTTCAAGTTGTGGTGAATAAAAGGCGCCACTATCTCGTTCTGAATCCGATACTTTGCAGTCGATAAGCCCGGCAGTGCCATCATCATTGGTGGAAACAAGATCGTATTTTCCAAGGATGCGCCAACGTGTATCAGCGCCATTGATTTGTAGCGGTTTAGATTTGACGAACTCGCCCCACTTTGTAACTTTGCCCGGTCGCAGTGATGGATCAATTGTCGGCATATCTGCGCCTTGAAAAAACTCTTCTTGCAGCGATGACAAAGTGCCAACAAGTGGCATTGTCATAGGCGCGCTTACTTTGTGCCAATACTTAACCCACAGGCAGCGCTTGCATGTAGAGAGACCGAATGTTAAATCGGAAGGGGAGATATTTTCGCGCGCAGGCTTTAAAGGTTTCTTCATGAAGACATTGTCTCCTTAGGCACTGACAATTGCGAAGAACAAGACCGATAGTCCCAAAATAATCATGATCGAACCACCAGTTGCGCGAAGTTTTTCTAGACGACTGGAATCTTTAGCCAGCCAAGCTCGCGCTGTGCCTGCTAATAATCCCCACGAGCCATCAGAGATAAAGGCAAGGGTAGAAAATATCGCCCCCAATAAGATTAATTGAGCTGTGATGTGGCCTTTGTCGCGATCGATAAACTGAGGCAAAACCGCGGCGTAAAAAACAATTGCTTTGGGATTTAGCGCGCCTACCCAAAAGCCATCGCGAATAGAACGTATGGCGCTGGGCGCACTCTCACCTTGATTGGCCATATCTGCGGCGTGAATTTTGCGATGTTTGATCGCATCAAAGCCCAGATACATGAGATACAAACCGCCGCCCCATTGAACTGCGGTGTATGCAAGATCTGATCTCTGCAAAATTGGCCCAAGACCAAGGGCAACAAAGACTGATAAAACAAATGAGCCCGTTACATTTCCTGCAACAGTAAAAACTGCAACCTTACGACCCCACGCAATGGCCCGAGCGATTACGAATAAAACGCTCGGGCCAGGCGCCAAAATAATAATCATCGCGGCAACGATGTATTCAGCTAGCCGCGAAGGAATTATCACAGGTCAGATATTAGTTATTACCTCGCGATGAAGCAATTGAATTAAGCACGCGGTAACCAATGATTGCCACCAATGTTGCATTGATGATTCCATTGAATGTGTAATCTCCGCGTGTCCATGACATATCTGAGATTCCGATAATCAATGCAGAGGCTGCGATGATTAAGTTTGTTGAATTAGCGAAATCAACTTTACCTTCGATCCAGATGCGAGCGCCAAGGACGCCAATCATTCCGAAAAGTGCGACTCCCACTCCACCGAGAGCGCCAACAGGAGTAGCACTTAGAACCGCTCCAAACTTTGGTGAAAGCGACAGTCCAACAGCTCCAAGACCTGCAATCCAATAGGCAGCAGTTGAATAGACACGAGTAGCGGCCATTACACCGATGTTTTCTGCATACGTTGTTGTACCTGAACCACCACCGATACCTGCCAATGTAGTTGCAAGACCATCAGCCATCAGCGCCGTACCCATTTGATCGTCAAGGTTCTTGCCAGTCATCGCAGCAACAGCTTTAACGTGTCCAACGTTTTCAGCAATCAATACAAGAACTACGGGCAAGAACAAGACAATGGCTTTGCCATCAAATGTAGGTGAAGTAAATGAAGGCATTGCAATCCATTTAGCTGCAGTAATTCCTTCAGTTTTTACATCGCCTTGAATTAATGCAACGACATAGCCAATGACAAGGCCACCAAAAATGCTGATGCGATTAAGGAAGCCACGCGAACCTGCAGCGATTAGTGCAATCGATGCCAAAGTAATGACGCCGATCACTGGACCAGCTGCAAAGTTATTTTTCGCGGCCCCTGCCAAGTTCAAACCGATGACCATAACGATTGTTCCGGTTACGACAGGCGGCAACAGCCAGTTAATCCAGCCGATACCTGCTTGGCGAACAATCAAACCAACTGCTGCCAAGATCAATCCAGTTACAACAACGCCGCCAAGGGCTGCAGACATTCCACCGCCTGCTTTAGCTGCTGCGATTGGTGCAAGGAAGGCAAAGGATGAACCGAGATAGCTTGGAACTTTGTTCTGGGTCAACGCTAGGAAAAGAAGGGTGCCGATTCCTGAGAAGAAAAGCGTTGTTGTTGGGGGAAAGCCGGTGATGATGGGGACGAGGAAGGTTGCGCCAAACATTGCAGCGATGTGTTGAAGACCAACTCCTATTGTGCGGGGCCATGTGAGGCGTTCATCTGTTGATACAACTGCGCCTGGGGAGAGGGTCTTGCCGTTTCCATGAAGTTTCCATGAGAGTAGCGACATTGCTAACGTCCTTTCAGATCTGAGTAAGAGCCAGGCACGAGAGGCGCCAGGCGTTGTGAAAAAGGGTAGAACTACCCCCATTGATACTGAGGCGTACGCCACACCTTTTAAGCTCTAAAAAAGGAGCGTGAAGCGTGTTGCAAGTTGCACCTATCCGGCTATCCCAATAGATTACGGTTCGATATATCGAATAGATATATAAGCCGATAGGTAAAGCGATAGGTAGGAGGTCATAAGCGATGCGTTCACGTAGCGAATCCCTTGAATTTGCCCTCCTTGGCCTTTTATCCCAAACACCTCTTCATGGCTACGAACTGCGCAAGCGCATGGGTGCCATCTTTGGACCTTTCCGCGCACTTTCATTTTCAGTGCTTTACCCCCAGTTACGTCGAATGATGGAGGCGGGATTGATCGAAGAGACGCTCGTTGATTCACCATCACGGCGCTCGCGAATCGTTTACGACATTACAACCAAGGGTCAGAGCCGTTTTGAGAATCTGACCGAAACCGTCAGTCCTGAAACATGGGAAGACGAAGGATTTGAAATCCGCTTCGCATTTTTTTCTCCAACATCTTCAAAGAACAGAGTAAGAATTCTTGAGGGGCGCCATCGCCGTCTCAAGGAGAAGGCAGAGATTCTGCGCGGTGAGCTCGAGAAATCACCGATTGGAATCGATAAATATCTAGAGGAGTGGCGACGTCACTCACTGGACTCAGCTGATCGAGAGATTGCTTGGCTGGAAAAAATGATCAAAACCGAGAGGAAATAAAGTGAACATAACAACCGGTAAAGGCGACATCCGTGT
>CAIJYZ010000110.1 GCA_903825015.1 uncultured Actinomycetes bacterium | reverse complement strand
ACGATTATCCGAGATGCCGCGCAGGTTATTTTGCAGACGCATAAGCCAGTCAGGGTCAATGACAATGGCAAGGCTTTAGGAGTTGTATCTAGCGAGGATGTATTGCGGTTAATTTCCGGTGTCGCATAATGCATCGTTTTAAGAAATCTCACTTACTGCTGGGCGGAACAATTGTTTGGATATTTCTATCTCGGGTACTTCAAGGTCATTCAACGCTTGAACTTCCGACTTCAGATAACACCCAAGTAACAACAGCTTTTGGTGAAGCTGCAGCTTCGATTCGCGGCAATCGCACAACTAGTCCTGCCTTTATCTATTTCTTCAATCCACTGCGAGTTGCTATCAATGGGTTTGTTGAGTTAATCCGTACTCTGATTTCGGTTCCGCGAGGTAACGCTGTCATCCCTATGATTGGCTGGTTTGGCGTAGTCGCGATTGTCGCTTTTACCGTTTATGCAACAAGCAGGCTTCGTACTGCAATCCTTGCCACTACATTGCTGCTTGCTTGCGGTGCTCTCGGAATGTGGCAGTTCACGATGGATACATTTGCAATGACTTTTGCCGCGGTTCTTTTATCTCTTGCCTTTGGAATCCCACTGGGAATCTGGGCCGGTCTATCTGATCGGGTATTAAAAATTCTCACTCCTTTTCTAGATTTAGCACAGATTTTGCCAACCCTTGTCTATCTAGCTCCATTGGCACTTTTCTTCCTCATTGGTGCCGCATCGGCAACAATCGCAACGATGGTGTACAGCATTCCGATTGCAATCCGAATCACTTCGCACGCAATTCGCAACCTTAATCAATCACCGATTGAAGCTGCAGTTTCAATGGGTTCAAATTCAAAGCAGACATTGACCAAGGTTCAATTGCCGATGGCTAAGCAGATGATTGTCCTTGGAATCAATCAAACAGTTATGGCCGCACTCTCTTTTGTTGTCATCGCAGCGCTTATTGGCGCACCAGGGTTAGGTAAACCTGTTGTAGATGCTCTTATTATTCGCAACGTAGGTCAGGGCTTTGTAGCTGGTTTTGCCGTTGTTTTTGTTGCTATTTTGCTTGATCGCAGCACAAGTGCTGCGGCAAAAGCTCAGGAATCCTTTATTCCGCCGACTCCAAAGACTATTCGACTCAATCGAATCAAAGTTGCATCTGCCGCGGCTGCAGCCATTATTTCAATAATTTTATCTCGCACGGTTCTTTCATTAGCGGTATGGCCATCATCAATTAATATTTCGCAACAAGTTGAAGATATAACCAATAGTGCCACTGAATGGACAACTACCAACCTCTACATCTTTACAGTTGGGTTTAAAGATTTCATTTCTAACTGGGTCTTAAATCCTCTGGAAACTCTTTTAGCTTTTTCTCCATGGTATTTATCATTTGCCGCCTTTATCTTTTTGGCACTTGTAATTGCAGGCCGGCGAGTAACTATTTTGGCGGCCGTATTAATGTCATTAATGGTTGCTTCAGGTTTGTGGCACGAAGCTATGATTACTTTGACTCAAACAATTGTTGCCACGTTATTAACAATGACAGTTGGAATTCTCCTTGGAATATGGGTTGGGCGAAGTGAAAAGGCGGAGAAGTTCTTACGGCCATTTCTTGATGCCGGTCAAACACTTCCGGCATTTGTCTACCTGATTCCCATGCTGGGCCTTTTTGGACCTACGCGCTTTACAGCAATTGCAACGGGTATCGTGTATGCGATTCCAGTAGTTGTAAAGATTGTGGGTGAAGGAATCCGTACGGTTCCTGCAACGATTATTGAAGCTGCGACTGCCGCCGGATCTAGCGTGTATCAAATAATTACTAAGGTGCAGCTGCCTGCGGCCCGTAAAGCGATTTTGCTTGCGACGAACCAGGGGATGATTTTTGTTTTAGCTGTTGTTGTTATCGGCGGTTTTGTTGGTTCAGGAGGTCTTGGTTACTTAGTAATCCTCGGTGGCTCAAAACCTGATCTGCAAGGTAAAGGCTTAGTTGCAGGCTTAGTTATTTTGTTAATGGGCGTAACTATCGACCGCATCGCTCAAGCCAGTGCTCGACGTGTTTAAGAAATAGCCTCGAAACAGGTGTTAACCCCTATCCGTTAACCGGCTTTGCTATTACGCTCACATCAAGATTTTCAAACCATAGGAGGAGAGAAATGAAATTTAGCCTTCGTCGTCGCATTGCGGCGGCATCGCTAGTAGCAGCTGGAGCACTTGTGCTTGCGGGTTGCAGCTCAAGTGTTAACGACAGTGCATCATCAGGTGACTGTGGAACTTGGGGAATGGCAATGCATGCGTGGAACGGTTACACAGCATCAGCACAAGTTGTTGTTGAAATCGCCAAAGCAAACGGTTGCACAATCACTCAGACAACTCTTGAAGAAGCAGGCGTTACTTATGACGCAATGGAAGCTGGATCAGTTGATGTAATTATCGAAGACTGGGGCGGCGGACGTTGGAAGGAATGGGTAGATCGCGGAGCAGTTCAAGAGATTGGTCCAGATGGAAACATCGGTCTGATTGGTATGTTCGTTGCACCATGGATGGTCGAAAAGTATCCAGACATTCTAGATTCAGCCAACTTGAACAAGTATGCAGATCTATTTAAGACTGCCGACTCAGGTGGCAAGGGTGCTTGGTACGAAGGTCCTCCGGGATATACAACAATCGGTGAAAAAATGATT
>CAIJYZ010000109.1 GCA_903825015.1 uncultured Actinomycetes bacterium | reverse complement strand
TGCCACACTCGATCGTTGTCACAATTGATGAGTTTGGTGAGCGAGAAGAAAAGGGATCACGCCCTTTCTACGATGTTCACGCAACTATCCATGTAGAACGCGATACACAGCGGGCAATATTGCTTGGTCATCAAGGTGTGCGATTAAAGGAAATCGGTATTCGTGCGCGCGCAGACATCGAACGTGCATTGGCAGCAAAGATTTTCTTAGGTCTACATATTAAAGTTTCAAAAGAATGGCAGCGTGATGCACGCATGCTTGATAAGTTAGGGTTCGAAGAGCGCAGTTAAACTGAAGATTTTCGGCTTGCTAAGAACGAACCAAGTACAACCATCGGTAAACCGACGATGATTCCTAAAGTAATTGGCTCGCCTAAGATAATAATTCCAAGCACAACTGCGATTGCAGTATTTACATAAGTGGTGAGTGATCCGCGTGCCGGCCCAATTTCAACAATAACGATAAAGAAAAGCATGAAAGCAATCGCGGTGCTAAAGATTCCAAGGGCAATTAATGCGGCAATTGCATTGGTGGATACGTGGTTTTTTGGCCACATCGCAATCGCAATCGGCGTATAAAGCATTGAAGTCATGGCCATAGCTAGACCGTTAATTGCGATTCCATCAACACCTGGCAAATTCGCAGTGATCATCAAGACCGCATAGGCATACATGATTGAAGCCAGGATTACCATGGCGATTGCCTTGGGGTTGCTGCTTCCAGTAATTGATTCGATTCCTACTAGGGCAACTATTCCGACGAAGCCAACTACTAATCCAAATATGCGCTTTGGCTGCCATACCGAATGATCACCGCGCATTGAAGAGAAGATTGTCGAAAAGATTGGAACGGTTGCAACTAATAACCCTGCAAGACCGGAAGTAATATCTTTTTCAGCATTAGTTATAAGTATCCAAGGGCCAACCATTTCAAGTACTGCATAAGGTGCAACGTATTTAATTCCTCTGATGGCATCTTTAAATGTATTTTTCTTGATTGCAATAGGAATCAAGATTGCGGCACCGATAAATGTACGACCAGCAACAATCAGGGGAGGAGGAATATCAGCAACTGCGACCTTCATCAGCAGATATGGAATTCCCCACAAAAAACCGACAATGCCAAAGTGAATCCAGGATTTACGGGTCATTTATGCAATCACGCGGCGGTAAAGAGCAACGGTTGCAGCTGCGACTGCGTCCCAACCAAATTCCTTCATGGCGCGAACTCTGCCAGCAACGCCATATTTTTTAAGCAGTTCTGGCTGTGACATTAAACGCGAAATAGATTCGGCGAGTGCGCTTTCAAAAGCTTGCGCATCGCCCGTGTAATCAACTAGTTCACCAGTTTCTTTATCGGCAACAACTTCTGGGATACCACCGACGCGGGAACCAAGTACTGCGGTTTCGCAACCCATAGCTTCCAAGTTAACGATTCCTAGTGGCTCATAGATGGATGGACAAACAAATAGATCGGCAGCAGTCAACATTGCAGTTAATTCGGCATGAGGCAACATATCTTTAATCCACCAGACATTGCTGCGAGTTTTTTGAAGATCTGCAATTAAATCTGCAACTTCTTTGCCAATGCCTTCCTCATCTGGACTACCTGCAGCAAGAACTAATCCAAATTCTGCCGGTACGTTTTTCCAAGCGCGCAAAAGATGCGCTAAGCCTTTTTGGCGGGTAATTCGGCCAACGAAGATTGCGTAAGGACCGCTGACTCCATATTTAACTGGCACCGATGCATCATGATTGGGTGCAAACTTTGAAGTATCAACACCATTTCTAATTGTGACAACTTTGTTTGGATCGACCGATGGATAAGCAGCTAACACATCAGCGCGCATTCCATCACTGACAGCGATAATCGCAGCGGCAGCTTCGTAGGCAGTCTTTTCTGCCCAAGAAGAAATCGCATATCCGCCACCTAATTGTTCTGCCTTCCAAGGGCGCAATGGTTCAAGTGAATGTGCACTAACGATGTGGGGGATTGAATATTGCAAGGCTGCAACATGACCTGCCATATTTGCATACCAAGTGTGGGAATGGACTAAATCAACGTTGGCTAAATGAGATGCGATTTCTAAATCTGTTGCAAGGGCCGCAACTGCTGGATTTGCACCGTTAAATTCGACAGGAGTTGAGTAACCAAAAGCATCATCGCGTTTTCCACCAAAGCAGTGGACATCGACGTGCACATCATTAATTGTGCGAAGAGCTTGAGTTAGCTGCAAGACATGAACTCCGGCACCGCCGTAGATAGCAGGAGGCCATTCCTTGGTAACAATGCCGACTTTTAGCTGGCCCATATCAAACCTCTACCTTCATCAGGGGGTACAGGCTATCGTTAGCGCATGGCAAAACTTAAACTTCCCCTCGGAATCGTCCTTGCCGGCGGTGAAGGTAAGCGTCTTATGCCTCTAACTGCAGATCGCGCAAAACCGGCAGTTCCATTTGGTGGTTCATATCGCCTGATCGATTTTGTTTTATCCAATCTTGTAAATGCCAACATGTTAAAGATTGCAGTATTGACTCAATACAAATCACACTCACTTGACCGTCACATCACTACTACATGGCGAATGTCAGCGTTGCTAGGCAACTACATCACTCCAGTTCCTGCACAGCAGCGTTTAGGTCCACGTTGGTATACCGGTAGTGCCGATGCGATTTTGCAGAATTTCAATTTAATTCAAGATGAAAATCCAGAACATGTTTTAGTTTTTGGAGCAGACCACGTTTATCGCATGGATCCAGGTCAGATGTTTTTACAACATGTTGAAACTGGGGCTGGCATCACGGTGGCAGCGATTCGTATGCCCCGTGCAGAGGCCCACGAATTTGGTGTCATTGAGTTAGCTGAAGATGGAATCACCATTAAAGCTTTCCACGAAAAGCCATCGGATCCACCTGCAATGCCGGGTCATCCTGATCTCTGCTTAGTTTCTATGGGTAACTACATATTTAAGCGCGATGTCATGGAAGAAGCATTAATCATCGATGCTGAAGATATTGAATCACGCCACGATTTAGGTGGAAATATTATTCCGTTCCTTACTAAAAATGGTGAAGCTAAGGTCTACGACTTTGCTAACAATGTAGTTCCTGGTGAAACCGAACGCGATAAGGGTTACTGGCGCGATGTTGGTTCGATCGATGCTTATTACGACGCACATATGGATTTAGTATCGGTACATCCAATCTTTAATTTGTACAACCGTGATTGGCCATTACTTACAAATCCGCCATCACTTCCTCCTGCCAAGTTCAGTGAAAGCGGCGGAGCCCACGATTCAATCGTTGGTGCCGGTTCAATCATTTCTGGCGGCATCTTGCATGGATCAGTGGTTTCTTACGATGTAACGGTTGGTCGAGGCGCAATTGTTGAGGGCTCAGTACTTATGCCATCTGTGCGAATCGGTGACAAATCAATTGTTCGCAACGCGATTTTGGATAAAAACGTTGTCGTCGAACCTGGTGCCCAAATCGGAGTTGATATCGAACGTGATCGTCAGCGCTTCACTATTAGTCCGGGCGGAATTATCGTTGTTGGTAAAGGTGTTCGAGTAACTGCCTAAATTACTACCATCCAGAAGTGTTATCGCGAAGTGTTCGGTATTTTTCCATCACGTGCGGAGTCGGCGCAGATTGATGGTGCGTTACATTTCCTAAATCCCACGTTGGCATCTCTCCAAGTAGCGCCCATGCTGCTTGCTTAGCTGCGCCATCGGCAACATATTCACCCGCTGGAGGAACTAAAACTTCGCGGCCAAAGAGTGCACTAGCAATCGTTGGGATCGCAGGATTTTTTGCAGCTCCACCAATTAGTAAAATGCGATTCACATTTACACCAAGTGCTACTAATGCATCAACTGCATCGGCCAATCCCGCCAACATTCCTTCAATCATTGCGCGTGCAATATCGGCAGGATTTGAATTATTAAGATTCATTCCAGCAAATACCCCCGTTGCCTCGGGACGGTTGGGAGTTCGCTCGCCTTCAAAGTAGGGGAGGAGAGTTAATCCATGTGCACCTGCCTGTGCCGAAAGTGCAAGTGCGCCAATTTCATCATGAGTCTTTCCAAGAATTTGCGTCGCCGCATCCATTATCCGCGCGGCATTTAAAGTGCACACAAGTGGTAAGAATCGACCAGTTGCATCGGCAAAACCGGCAACAGCCCCACTGGCATCATGTGTTGGTGTTTCAGAAACAGCAAAGGCAGTTCCCGAAGTTCCAAGTGAGACAACGACATCACCTGGTTGTGCTTGAACTCCAAGAGCTGCGCCAGCGTTATCTCCTGCACCTGCTGCAATTGGAATACCGCTAGTTGTTGTTCCGCCAAATTCATTTGGTGCAACGATGCGCGGCAAGGTAAGTTCTAAATCTTGTCGCAGTGCTAAGCGCACAATGTCTTCTCGGTAGTGTGAAGTCGTTGGATCAAAATAGCCCGTTCCAGATGCATCACTTCGATCAGTAAATAGTTTTGAAAAATCTTTTCCGCCCTGCAGCTGCCAAGACAACCAATCGTGGGGTAGAGCAATGGATGCAACTCTTGCAGCATTAGCCGGCTCGTGATCGGCCATCCAACGAAGTTTTGATGCTGTAAATGATGCGACTAAAACTGAGCCAACTTTTCGCGAAATCTGCTCGTTACCGCCTTCTTCACGATTTAAATCCTCAGCAGCCTTTGCTGATCGAACGTCGTTCCACAAAAGCGCCGGTCTTATAACTTCACCATCGGCATCTAATGCGACCATCGCGTGTTGCTGACCTGCGATTGAAATTGCAGATACGTCCTCTAGCCCGCCAGCATCTTTAATCGCACTCTCGAGGGCGGTTATCCAAAGCAAGGGATTGACCTCGGTGCCTTCTGGATGTGGTGCACGCCCTTGGCGCACCAGCTCACCCGTTTGGGCATCGCGTAAAACTACTTTTACCGACTGAGTCGATGAATCCACGCCCGCGATTATTTGTCGATTCCCCATATCGCAAGGCTAGACTGTCCCAGTCAGCGTTGACCACAGGCGGGGCGTTTTTCTTAGCCCGAGCCCTTCATCATTTTCTTTTTAGTGGAGTTAATAATGCGTATTGGTGTGCTTACTGGTGGCGGAGATTGCCCAGGTTTAAATGCTGTGATTCGCGCCGTGGTTCGTAAAGGCGTAAAAGAGTACGGACATGAGTTTGTTGGTTTCCGTGATGGTTGGAAAGGTCCGCTAGAAGGCTTAACAATGCCTCTAAACCTTGAAACAACTCGTGGCATTTTGCCTCGCGGCGGAACAATCTTGGGATCTTCTCGTACAAACCCTTTCAAAATTGAAGGCGGCGTAGAAAAGATTAAAGAGAATCTAGCTAAGGCTGGAATTGATGCGCTGATCGCAATCGGCGGAGAAGATACTTTAGGCGTTGGTACAAAGTTGGATTCGCTTGGAGTAAAAGTTATTGGTGTCCCAAAGACCATCGATAACGACCTCAACAACACTGATTACACTTTTGGTTTTGATACTGCCGTAAATATCGCAGTCGAGGCAATCGATCGCCTGCACACAACAGCAGAGTCACATCACCGTGCGTTAATCGTTGAAGTTATGGGCCGCCATGCTGGCTGGATCGCGCTTCACTCAGGTCTTGCAGGCGGAGCAGCATGTATTTTGATTCCAGAACAAAAGTTCTCAATCGAAAAGGTCTGCGAATGGGTTGAATCTCGATTCAAGTCGCATTACGCACCGATTATCGTTATTGCAGAGGGCGCGATTCCTCAAGAAGGCGACATGATCACTAAGGATCAGACACTTGATTCATTTGGTCACGTAAAGCTTTCAGGAATCGGCGACTGGCTTGCCGGCGAGATTGAGGCACGCACTGGCAAGGAAGCACGCACATCTGTTTTGGGCCACATCCAACGTGGTGGTACTCCAACTGCATTTGACCGAGTCCTTGCTACTCGCTTTGGCCTCATGGCCATCACTGCCGCTCACGAAGGTGACTGGGGCAAGATGGTTGCACTTCATGGCACCGATATTGTCCGTGTTCCACTGGCATCTGCCACAGAACAACTCAAGTTAGTTCCGGCCGAGCGCTACAAGGAGTCAGAGATCTTCTTCGGATAATTGCGGTACGCGATTACCAAATGATTCTCTATTCTTAAGCCATGAATTCATCTCTGGATAATCTGTTCACGCCTGGCCTTGTGGCTGCCCAACAACCACAATGGCCTGGCGGTCCAGAGGGAGCTCCAATTAAAGCTGCCGTCGCCGAACTTAAATCACTTCCACCTCTTGTCTTTGCGGGTGAGTGCGATGACTTAAAAGCGCGCATTGCATTAGCAGCCGAAGGAAAAGCTTTTTGGTTACAAGGTGGAGATTGCGCAGAAACTTTTGCCGCAGCAACAGCCGATTCAATTCGAAATCGTATTAAAACAATTTTGCAGATGGCTGCAGTTTTGCAGTACTACTCATCGTTACCTGTCGTAAAAGTTGGACGAATGGCAGGGCAGTTTGCCAAGCCTCGCTCAACGGATACAGAGACCCGAGGCGATGTCACCCTTCCTGCTTACCGTGGCGATGCTGTTAATGATCTTGAGTTCACTGAAAAATCACGTACACCAGATCCACATCGCTTAGTTCGCGTGTACAACACGTCAGCGGCAACATTGAACTTAGTTCGCGCATTTACACAGGGCGGCTTTGCTGATCTTCGACAGGTTCACGAATGGAATAAGGGTTTTATCCGCGATTCTTCAGTGGGTGAGCGCTACGAAAAAATGGCTTCTGAAATCGGCCGCGCTCTTGCATTTATGAAATCAGCGGGCGTTGATCCTGAATCATTTAAATCAGTTGATTTCTTCTCAAGTCATGAAGCGTTAATTTTGGAGTACGAGAAGGCGCTTACCCGCATTGATTCACGCACAGGAAATCCATATGACGTTTCTGGACACTTCATCTGGATTGGCGAACGCACGCGTCAACTTGATGGCGCACACGTTGATTTTGCCTCAAAGGTCAAAAACCCAATTGGTATAAAGCTTGGACCAAAATCTACGGTAGAAGATGCCCTTGCATTGATTGAAAAATTAGATCCAAATCGCGAACCAGGCCGAATTACCTTCATTACGCGAATGGGAGCAGGAAAAATTCGCGAACTTCTACCGGCGCTAGTTGATGGCGTAACAAAATCTGGAGCAAAAGTCTTATGGGTATGCGATCCCATGCATGGCAATACCTACGAAGCGCCAACTGGTTATAAGACACGTAAATTTGATGATGTTATGGATGAAGTAAAGGGCTTCTTCGAAGTTCACAAAGCACTAGGTACTCACCCTGGTGGAATTCATATCGAACTCACCGGTGATGATGTCACCGAGTGCGTTGGCGGCGGCGAACAGATCTCGCATGAAGATTTAGCCTCACGGTATGAGACAGCATGCGACCCACGCCTGAACCACTCACAATCATTGGAGCTTGCCTTCTTGGTTGCTGAGATGTTGCGCGACCGCTAATTTTCTCCTTGTGCCTTTATTAGTAACCACCCTTAAAACCCCTGTCGGCAATCTCAATCTGCTTGCTAACGATCAGATTTTAATCGGCGCAAACCTGTCAACAATTAGCGCTTTTAAAGCCGGTAAAGATATAAAGGTTGTTAAATCGATACCAGTAATAAGTGATTTAATCGATGATTACTTTGATGGCGACATAAACGCAATCAATGGAATAAAAGTTTCGCAACCTGGTGCGCCATTTTCCCAAGCTGCATGGAAAGCGATGCGTAAAATTACTGCCGGCAAAGTAATGTCGTATGCAGATATCGCAGACCGCGCAGGTTCACCGGCAGCGGTACGTGCAGCAGGAAGTGCCTGTGCAAATAATGCAATTATGTTGGTTGTTCCTTGCCACCGAGTCGTAAAGACCGGGGGAGCGTTAGGAAACTATGCCTACGGAGTTTCTAAGAAGGAGTGGCTATTACGCCACGAGGGCTACCTTTAAAATCTCAATAGCTTCGGCACATTGAGCATCATCAAAATCTAAATGTGTAACTAAGCGTGCATATTTAGGACCAAGTGCGCTAATCCATAATCCTTTTTCACGACAACGCGCTGCAAGCTCTGCTGCAGTTATTGGAAGTTGCGCCAGATCTAAACCAACGATATTTGTCTGAACAGTTCTCGGATCAATCAAGGATGAATCAAGTGAAGAAATTGCCACAGCAATCTCTTTGGCGCGACGGTGGTCTTCAGATAAACGATCAATATTATTATCAAGTGCGTAATGACCTGCGGCGGCAAGTAATCCAACTTGGCGCATTCCCGCGCCATATCGCTTACGCCAAACGCGCGCCTTTGCTACACGTTCCTTCGTGGAAAGCATCACTGAACCAATTGGTGCGCCTAATCCCTTTGATAAACAGACGCTTACTGTGTCGAAATATTTTCCATATTCGGTAAATGAAACCCCACTTGCAATGTGGGCGTTCCAGATACGGGCACCATCTAGATGTAGAGCCAATCCCATCTCATCGGCACCTTTACGAAGCGCAATGATCTCGCTGATTGGCTGAACTGTGCCGCCACCAAAATTGTGCGTATTCTCAACAGCAATTGC
>CAIJYZ010000108.1 GCA_903825015.1 uncultured Actinomycetes bacterium | reverse complement strand
GAAGTTGAAAAGACTGGCGATGCAACCGCATACGTAAAGGGATTACTAGATCGCAAAGAGCGTCTAATGGGATTTGGTCACCGTGTTTATCGCGCCGAAGATCCTCGCGCACGCACATTGCGTCGCACTGCAAAAGAATTAAATGCTCCACGTTATGCAGTTGCTGAAGCTTTAGAACAAGCAGCGTTAAAGGAACTTCGCGAACGTCAACCAGATCGCGTTCTCGAAACAAATGTTGAATTTTGGGCAGCGATTATTTTGGACTTCGCAGAAGTTCCATCACATTTATTTACTTCTATGTTCACTGCAGCCCGTACTGCTGGTTGGTCTGCACATATCTTGGAGCAAAAGCGCACTGGTCGTTTGATTCGTCCATCTGCTCGCTACATCGGCAAGGGTCCTCGCAAACCTGAAGCCGTTGAGGGCTGGGACGGCACGGTCGAGCAGCTCCACAAGTAAGACTGCAAGCCAACCTGTAAAAGGAAAGCTTTATAACAATCGGGTAAAACTGAGTCATTTGAGGGCTAATCCGGCCCTGCTGATTTGATTACAGTCGCTTTCACGTGTGGAATAGCCTCAATAGCGCATGCCCTCGTATGCGTAAATTCCATCCATGGAGGATATAAATGAACATAAAGCGTTTCGGATTTGCTGGCGTTTTCGCAGCATTCGCGCTTGCATTTTCAACACTTGTAGCACCATCAGCAAGTGCGTCCACAGAAATCGTTGTGTGGGCAGATGAATCTCGCGGGCCAAACTTAGTTAAGGCACTTGCACAAAAGACTGACTGGGTTCCTGGTTACACAATTAAAGTTGTAACTTTCTCAGGCTTTGATGCATTAAAGGCTGCTTTAGATTTAGCAACTGATTCATCAGGTCCAGATATTGTTGTTGGTGCAAATGACTGGGTTCCAGCTTTCGCAAAGAGCGGAAAGTTAGCACCATACGTTCCAACTGCATCAGTTAAAGCTCGTTTCAACCCAACTCAGTTTCTTGATTTAACTTACAAGGGTAAGTTGTATGGCGTCCCAGTTGACGTAAACAACGTTGCAATGATCTACAACACCAAACTAGTTTCAAGTGCACCATCAACATTTGGTGACATGGTTTCTACATACAAATCACTTAAGGCATCTAAAGGCCTAAAGGCAGGACTTTGTATTGCTGGCGGCGGAATGTCATGGGGTGCTCACTCAGTATTCTCAGCACTTGGCGCAGATGCATACCAGTTCAACTCACGCGGTGGAATCGTTTACGGACGTACATTCAGCGCAACTGTATTTGGTCAAAACGTTCGTAAGTATTTGATGGATGGAAAGAAGAGCAATGGCTTCTTCCCAGCAACAGATACAGGTTGCAAGGACAACTTCCTTGCAGGAACAGTTCCTTACGCAGTTATCGGTAACTGGGAATGGGCAGATTATGTAGCTAAGGGATTCACAATGAATCTAATGCCTGTACCAGGCGTTGCATCTGGCACTTACGGACATATGTTCGGAAGCGTTAGCGGTGCACTTCTAACATCATTCGCTGCAAAGCATGGAACAGAAGCTGGCGCTAAGTCACTTCTTACTAACTTCTTTGCATCAACTGATGGACAGGTTCGCTACCAGAATCTAGAAAAGCGTCCACCAGCAGAAAAGGGCGCACAAACTGATTCATCTGTTTCAGCTGCACAGCGCGGATTCGGTTCTGCAGCAAGCCTTGCAGGTATTCCACAGATTGGTGCATTCCTTAACAACAACAAGGGCGGCGCTAGCTACTGGGATTCAGCTCCTGCTTACTGGACAGCAGTTCTAATCGATGGCAAAGATGCAGTTAAAGAAGCATCAAAGCTAGCTGCAATCTGGCGTGTAAACGTCGAAGCCGGTAAGGGCGATCTCTAATTAATTTGATTTACTCAAATTAATTACTTGAAGTCGAGTGATGCGGGCGAGTTTCTCGCCCGCATCACTTATTCAACCAACTGAGTTAGGACTAATTCCAATGACATATTTGATTAGAGGCAAACTCGCACTCTTGCTCAAAATCATTGTGGTCGGCCTTCTCTCAGCTGTATTACTTATGTTGGCACAAAGCGCATTTGCACAGCACGAATACATAATTTCAGCGTTTCTAGCGCTGACAATGTTGGCACTAGCGTTAACTTATTTAACAAAGGTTTCAATTCCGCTGAAATTCTTTATCCCAGGCATTTTGCTTCTTATTGCCTTTGTAATTGGTCCAATTCTTTATACCGTCACAATGTCAGGTTTTAATTATAAAACCGGAAACCTTGTTTCAAAAGAAGAAGCGATAATTCAGATTAAGGCCAGAGCGGTCGAGGCTGCACCTTCTGGAATTTCATTTGATCTTAAGTTAGGCAAATATAAAGGGCAAGAGGCCATACTCGTTTCCGATATTGCAAACCTAAAATATTTTGTTTCGACGGCCGATAGCCGGATTCCTGTCGCAGCCAATGATGTGACTTTGAACGAGTACGGTGTAGCTATAACCGCACCTGACTTTATTGCTTTGACGGATGCTGAATTGGCTGGCGCTGATAAATCTTATTCAAATGTAAACTTTGTTTACGAGGGTATTTATTTTATTTCGCTAGAAGGATTTGATGCAGGAATTGTTTCGCAACAATCACTTGAATACATTGCGGATAAAGATCAATTTAAGAATCTTATTAATGGATCTGTATATAGTGATAACGGACGCGGCAACTACGCTCTTCCTGATGACAAAACTGCAATTCTGGAGCCAGGCTGGCGCGCACCGATTTGGTTTGAAAACTACACAAAAATTCTTACTGATCCCCGAGTACGAGGACCGCTTGTAAGAGTATTCATCTGGACAGTTGTGTTCGCACTTCTTACAGTGCTCACAACTTTTGCCCTTGGATTACTGCTGGCCTTAGCGCTCAATAAGCCGATTCATGGCCGTCGCATTTATCGCTCGATCTTGGTACTGCCTTATGCGATGCCAAGCGTTATGAGTATTTTGATCTGGGGCGGTATGTTCAACACCGAATTCGGTGCCATCAATACCCTTTTCGGCACGCATATTGCTTGGTTCTCTGATCCTAACTTTGCTCGAGTTGCGGTTATTTTGGTAAATCTTTGGCTCGGATTCCCATATTTCTATCTCATCTCAAGTGGATCACTTCAGGCCATCCCTAGTGAGCTGTTAGAAGCTGCTGCGATCGACGGTGCAAATCCTCGACAGATTTTCCGCAAGATTACTTTGCCTCTTTTGTTGCAGATTCTTTCACCGCTACTAATTGCCTCATTTGCATTTAATTTTAATAACTTCAATTTGATTTATCTGCTTACGGGCGGTGGGCCTCGCAATGAACTGGATGGGCAAATTGCAGGTGCTACAGATATTTTGATTAGTTATACGTACAAGATTGCATTTGGTACTGGAACACAAGATCTTGGTCTAGCTAGCGCAATCTCTTTGATTATCTTTGTACTCGTTGCATCCATTTCACTTTATGGGCTGCGAAAATCCAAGGTATTGGAGACATTCGCATGAAAAAATGGTTAATGCATGACTCGTGGCGACACGTCATCGCAATCGCGATATGCCTATTTTCACTCTTTCCACTTTACCTTGTAGTTATCTCGTCATTTAACTCTTCGGGAAGCTTGCAGCTGACCTCATTTATTCCACGTGAAATCTCATTTAAGAACTACCAATTACTTTTCAATAATCCAACAATTCCTTACTTAACATGGGTAAAAAATTCCCTCATTATTGCTGGATCGGTTGCTTTGCTATCAGTAATGATTGGTTCGGCCTCAGCATTTGCATTCAGTCGCCTAAAATTTAAAGGCCGCAAATTAGGAATTCAATTACTACTTCTAGTCCAAATGTTCCCAGCAATTTTGGCCATCTCGGCCGTGTATGTGATCATGGAACGCGTTTATACATTTGCTCCTGCTATTGGTTTAGGTACACGACCAGGTCTGCTCCTTGTATATCTAGGTGGCGCGATGGGCGTAAATATCTGGCTTTTGAAGGGCTTTGTTGACTCAATTCCAGCTGAGCTTGATGAAGCGGCAAAAATCGATGGCGCCTCTGAGGTTCAGACCTTCTGGTTGATCTTCGTTCCGCTGGCATCACCTGTCCTTGCCGTTGTTGCGCTTTTAAGTTTCATTGGAACATTTAATGAGTTTATTTTGGCCAGACTATTCCTTGTCGATATGAATAACCGCACTGTTGCAGTTGGTTTACAGCAGTTTATTGGCGGACAATATTCACAAAACTGGGGACCATTTGCGGCCGGTTCAATTTTGGCCTCAATCCCTATCGTCATTATCTTCCTATCGCTACAGAAATATATTGTGAGCGGTTTAACTGCAGGTTCGGTTAAGGGCTAGCGTTGAAAAAAAGGCTCACGCTCTTTTTTGCAACAACATTCTTTCTGATTTTTGCGACAACATCCTTTGCCGCTGCGCCAGTAGTTGATCCAGTTAAAGTCGGACTGTCGAAGGATTTGATTTACTTTGTGTTTCCGGATCGATATCTAAATGGCGATACTTCAAATGATTCATTTCCTGGTTACGACCCCAGGAGTACAGCGTTCTTTCACGGCGGAGATTTAAAGGGACTAACCGGTACATGTAGCGCGGGTGACAATGGCCTAGCTCGAATAAAGAAATTAGGCTTCACAACTGTTTGGGTAACTCCACTTGTCGTGCAACAAAAGCCAACTCCTAGTGGAGCGGGATACCACGGTTACTGGGGTGTTGATTTCCTTAACGTTGATCCACATTTAGGAACCAAGGCCGACATGGTGGCTTTTGCCGAATGTGCAAAGAAATTGAATCTAAAATTGATTTTGGATGTAGTTACTAATCACACTGGTGATGTCATTGCATACAACGATCACACTCCCTACATTTCAAGTGATTTAACTAATGCAAAAAATCCAACTTGGCTTAATGACATAAATAATTATCACAATGTTGGGCCGATGAGTAACTGCTGGGGAGATGGACCTTGTATTCAGCTCGGTGACTTTTATGGGCTGGATGATCTTGCTTCTGAAAAACCAGTGGTTTACAACGGTTGGGCTGATGTTTATGGCCAGTGGATTAAGGACTACGGAATATCCGGATTTCGCGTAGATACCGCTCGGCACGTGGACGATAACTTCTTTAAAAACTGGTCTCCGCAAATTAACGCAGCTGCCAAATCTGTAGGTATCAATAACTTTACAACTTTCGGTGAAGTTTATGATGCAAATCCAACTAATCTCATGAATTACGTTCGCAGAAATAAGATACAAACCGTTTTAGATTTTCCATTTCAACGCTCTGCTACCGAGTTTGCCTCAGGTTATTCTGATGCAACTGTCGTAGAAAACCTTTTTTCCTACGATGATCTCTATACCAGTGCAACCTCAGATGCTAGCAATTTGGTGACTTTCCTAGGTAACCACGATATGGGCCGTGCTGGAATGATGATTGAATCTAAGCGAATCAATAATCCAAGCGAACTCTTGCCCCGTACATTATTAGGCCATGCACTTATGTATTTAACGCGCGGAATTCCTTCCGTCTATTACGGTGATGAAGTTGGCATGACAGGAAGCGGAAACGGAACAGATCAATTATCGCGCCAAGATATGTTCTCAACAAAAGTGAGCTCATGGAAGACAGAGTTAAGAATTGGAAGCAAACCTATAGGTACCGGTGATGCATTTGCAGTGACAGATACGCACCCAATTGCAAATTATCTTAAAGTCTTGGCAAATCTGCGTACATCAAATCCAGGCCTTTCTAATTCGATAATGCAAATCAGGTATGCCAAGGATGCACTCCTTGTTGTTTCCAAAAAGGAGCCAACTGAAAATCGTGAATTCTTAGTTGCTTTCAATAACTCAAATAAGCCAGTAAAGGCATCGATAACGACTGCAACTTCAACTGGTGGATGGAAGACGCTGCTTGGCAAAACTGTTTTGACCAATAAAAACGAAATTGTCACAATAACCGTTCCAGCTTTATCAACAGTGGTTCTTAAGGCGAACAAAGTAATTGATAAAACCGATGTCAAAGTAGGCAAAATAAC
Organism: uncultured Actinomycetes bacterium; assembly: GCA_903825015.1. Taxonomy (GTDB): domain Bacteria; phylum Actinomycetota; class Actinomycetes; order Nanopelagicales; family Nanopelagicaceae; genus Planktophila. The sequence goes on along the minus strand of CAIJYZ010000108.1, from coordinate 2,122 downwards.
TTCAGAGATGGATTACCTCTCTGGATATTACGAAACTAAGGCTTCCATTACTTCGAAAGACCTTCTAAGTGCCACTTTTTACTGCAGAACTTCTGCCGATGCGCCTTGGGTCTCACTGGGCACAGATACCAACGCTCCCTACAGTGTTTATATTGATCCACTGGAATACGCGGGACAAACCCTGGAACTTCGGGTTCAAGTCACAAATTCAAAAGGAGCAAAATTTGAACTCCCACATACAAATGTCACGATTGATGAAGGCGCTTAAGCAGAGTTAAGCCAAAAGCGCATAGGTTGATCTAAATACTTAGCCCAGGATCTTTCATTGTGGCCGCTGCGTTCGTAAACCTTACTCACAAAGTTATGTGGCAAATACCCTCGTTCATGCATCAATTTATCTGCAAGGTGTTGGAAAGGTGCGTATTCGCTATCTAAACCTTTCGTGCCATGACTCATCCAGATTTTGTGATTAATCGGATCTGGCAATTCTTTTATCGTTCGCTCGACAAGTTCATTGTCTCCAAAAGGCCAGTGTGTAGAAAGCGCGAGAGCGGTTGAGATTTTCTCGGGAAACTGGGCAACTGCATACAAGGTAGCCAAGGCTCCCATCGATGAACCGATCATCGCTGTCCTGCTTGAAGAAATTCCGGGTGCAATTGCTGGAACATATTCATCAAGAATTGTTCGCAAATAAGAATCACCATGGAGAAGTTCAGGTTGGAATGCATGCACGAAATCTTTATGGACCGGAATTCCCTCTTGAAAATATTTTTGAGGAACCAAATCTTTACCACGGCCCCAAGGATCCTGCTTTGAACCGCTATGCCACACAGCGATTATTGCTGGGGGAGTAATCCCTAACTCTCGACTGACATGTGTTGCTGATTGAGCCATTTTCCACGTTTGTCCGCGGTGGGTAGATGTTCGTCCATCAAATACATTTTGCCCATCATGGGCTATAAGTAAGTGTGTAGCAGCTGTTTTGGGCAGCCAATAATCAACAATCCGACCATTGAAATCAACGCGTCTCACATCGCCGGGGACGCCACGGATTTGGAAGCGCTTAATCTCTTTCATACTGGTTAAATCTACCCATGTCTGCGCCTAAAAGAAGCATTATGTGGTTTCGCCGAGATTTACGTATTGGCGACAACCCGGCATTACTAGAGGCGATAGCAACTGCCGATGAGATTATTCCGGTCTTTATATTGGACAAGAAACTTATAGGTGCCACAGGGAGTAAGCGATTAGCATATTTAGGTCAGTCACTTCGCGCTCTTGATGAATCACTTGGAAACTCTCTTCATGTAATAGTTGGCGATCAAGTCGAAGTACTCAATGAGTTAATGCAAAGGTATGGAGCTACCAGCGTTCATATTTCAACTGAATACGAACCATATGGAAAAGCACGCGATGAACGAGTTGAAACCGCAGGCATTCCATTGGTGCGCGCCGGTAGTCCCTATGCAGTTGCACCAGGTCGAGTACTAAAGCCAAGTGATGCAACTCCTTACAAGGTATACACACCGTTTTATCGCGCATGGTGTGTTCATGGGTGGCGTAAACCAGCTGCTACTCCTAAAAAAATTAATACTGTTTCTCCACTATCAACTGATCGTAATTTTCCAGATTGGCCTTTACCTAGCGACGTTGAAATAACAAAAGCTGGAGAAAAAGCGGCACTAGCTCGTTGGAAGCATTTTCAAAAAAACGGGCTAGACAATTATGATGAAGGTCGAAATCTTGCTGGTATTGATGGCACTAGCAAACTCAGCGCGCATTTAAAATGGGGAGAAATTCACCCAAGAACATTGCTAGAAAATTTAGGTGAGACAAAGGCCCACGATACTTTCCGAAAAGAGATTGCCTGGCGTGAGTTTTATGCCGATGTTCTCTTTAATAACCCGCATACCGAAAAGGATTACTACTCACCTAAATTTGCGCAGATGCGTTATGACCAACCCGATTCGAAATGTGAGGCGTGGAAAACTGGCAAGACTGGTTTTCCTTTTGTTGATGCCGCAATTCGTCAACTGCTCCATGAAGGCTGGATGCATAATCGCACTCGCATGGTTGTTGCATCTTTTCTTGTTAAAGATCTTCATCTGGAATGGCAGTTGGG
>CAIJYZ010000107.1 GCA_903825015.1 uncultured Actinomycetes bacterium | reverse complement strand
AGTGGAAAAATTACGGCGACGTATCGAGTTGTATCTGAGGATGGCCACCCAGTCGAAGGTTCAATCGTGTTTACTGTTTTAACTGGCTCTGTGGAGGCAACGCCTGTTTCGCCCCGAGCAACTGCAAAAGCAAACGCGCAAGAAACTAAGGCAGCAGTTTCGCCAACTCCAACGGTTTCACCAACCCCTGATGCCACCGATGGTGCAGTGCTCGTTGATGAACATGTTCATCATAATTTCTTCCAACGCCATTTCGATCATTTCATTGAATTTGCCGTTGGATTTGCCGTGATTGGCATCTGGTTCATCTATGAAAGGCGGCGCAAGAAGTAGACTTGCCCAATGCCTATTTTTGAATTAGAACTTAATGGTCCGAATCTGATTCAAGAGTCAGAGCGCACGGGTAATGCCAAATCACTTTTTTGGCCATGGTGCGGAGCAAATGTCTCACTGTTGGCTCTGTCCTACGGTGCATTCTTCTTAGGATTTGGGATCTCTTTTAGGCAGGCTACTTATGCCGCAATCATCGGAACGGTTTTATCCTTTTTAGTTGTTGGTGTGAGTTCGCTTGCGGGAAAGAAATCAAATGCTCCAACGATGATCTTGTCTCGCGCAGCCTTTGGAGTTAAAGGCAATATCGTGCCAGGAGCACTGTCATATTTAATCTTTGTTGGCTGGGAAACCGTATTGGTTTCATTAGCAACGCTTGCAACAGGAACAGTCTTTGCACGTCTTGGCCACATTAATCACAATCTCTCACTCATCATCGGCTTTGTTATTGCAGTTTCTCTTACTGTTTTTGGGGGAGTACTGGGCTTTGCGACAATTATGAAGATTCAAAAGTGGTTAACTCTTATCACGGTAGTAATGACTGTTGTCTATATCGCCTTAACTTTTGATAACGTCAATTGGTCGGTTGTAACTTCTATTAAGGATGGCACAAACCAAGGATTTATCGGAGCGCTGATCTTTGGTATCACTGGCATCGGTTTAGGTTGGGTTAATTCAGCCGCCGATTATTCTCGTTATCTTCCTCGCACGGTTTCAAGCCAAGCTGTCGTTGGTTGGACTGTATTAGGTGCATCGCTTGTGCCAATCGTTTTGGTGATTTATGGCAGTGCACTGGCTGGCAGTAGCAAAGAGCTCAGTGATGGCATCGCAATGGATCCAATTGGCGCACTTACAACGTTGCTTCCAACATGGTTCCTAATTCCCTTTGCACTCGTTGCAATCTTGGGATTGGTAGGTGGAGCGATTCTTGATCTATATTCTTCAGGTTTAACTCTGGTTTCAATTGGTCTTCCGGTAAAGCGCCATATCGCTGCTTCTATCGATTCATGCATCATGTTGGCAGGAACCATTTACATAGTGTGGTTTGCCGATAATTTCTTCTTTCCGTTTCAAGGGTTTTTGATCACACTAGGCGTTCCTGTTGCCGTCTGGTCAGCGATATTTGTTGCCGATGTAATTATGCGTAAAGCTCCGTACTCTGAAACTGATCTGTACGATCCAAATGCTCGTTACGGAGCATGGAATAGAAAATCACTTGTGCTTATGGTTATTGGTTCAATTATTGGCTGGGGATTAGTTACGAATACTTTTGCGGGTTGGTTGTCCTGGCAGGGATATTTATTGGGGCTTATCGGTGGCAAGCAAGGCCCATGGGCATATGCAAATGTTGGAGTTATCGCAGCTCTTGCTATCGGTTTCTTCGGACACATCCTCTTGTCCAGAAAAACAATTAAATCGCAGGAGTCCTTCTAAGCCACACATATCCGGCTATGCCGGAAAGAATCGCTGAAACAAATAGACCCAGTCTTACTTGATCTAACTGAGCCTGATTTGTTGCGGCGATTTTTGCGATTACTAGCGCCACAGTTAATCCCATACCTGCCAAAGTTCCTACGCCGGCAATTTCCTTCATAGAGATCTTTGAATGTCCGCCGAGTTTTAGAGCGATCCAGGCAAAGAATGTGATGCCAACTATCTTGCCAATTGATCTAGCCACAATAATTGAAATTGTTATTGAAGAAGTAAATGCAGAAAGAGTTAATTGCCATGGAATATTTACCAGAACAATTACCGGAACAATGAAGTAGGTAGATACGGGGGATAGAACTTTAATTGTCTTGGCCAGTGCATGAGGGCGCAACGGCAAAACAAATCCAATTGCCGCGGCTACTAAAGTGCTAAAAGCGCTGCGAGGATCTAAGTCGTGACCATAGAAAAGAGCAAGGACTATGAGTGAGAAAAGATCGTCGGCGATTGCTAGCGTCAATAAAAATAGACGCACGTGAGGATTAACTCGTTTGCCCAAAAGCGACAAGACACCTAAAGCTAAGGCGATATCTGTAGGCATCGATGAGGCCCAAAGATTTGAGTCAGGGTTAATCAATAGGTAGATAGTGGCCGGCACAAGCATTCCGCCAAGGGCTGCAACTATCGGTACAACTGCACTGCGAAGATCCTTTAAGCCTGCCTTGATCTCTAAACCGACAAGAAAGAAAAATAATGCGATTAAGAGATCAAGGACCATGCCATAAATCTACTATGCAGCTAGGAGTTCTTCCTCGTAAAGCTCTTCAACTACGGGGATGTAATTGTGGTTGGCAACGTGTTCGTCATTCATAATCATTGTAAATACCGCTAAAACGGTACCAATCATCAAAAGTGGAAAAATCGTTATAAGTGCCATCGTTTGTCTCCGTATCTAAAAGGTGGTTGCTTACGAAACAGAGAATGCTTCATGAAGATGTGCAGAGTCATTGACGAAGCTGTGATGCACGGGAGTGTTCTCGCAGAATGCCCTTAGATGATGGTTAGAGAACCCTGTGTGTGACTGGTTAGGCGAAACAAAGTGGTGAAGAGCTTTAACGTTGAGTGCAGCCACCCTAAAAATTGCGATCAGAGTAATTCACAGTGATGAATGCTGACCTGCCATAACGATAGGCATACGATGCAAATACAAAGCGTTTTTGGAAATGGAATCGATATGAAGGCTCTTTTGAGTAAGCGCTTTATCCGTCTGCGCCAGAATCTTGGGGGAGAGGTTGCTGTCTTTCTCGCTTTCCTGGGGGCCGGGATAACAATCGGCTTTGCGATTGCGGATTCAACTTATGATGATGCACATAGCGTTCATGGCTTAATGATTCTTACTTCGCGATTTAGCGCTTTGCTCGGCACCTATTTAGTTTTGGTTTCGCTGATTATGATTGCCCGAGTGCCTTGGGTCGAACGCTCAGTGGGCTTCGATAAACTTGTAACATATCACCGGACAATGGGACCAATCGCGCTTTGGCTTATTGCAACTCACTTAGTT
>CAIJYZ010000106.1 GCA_903825015.1 uncultured Actinomycetes bacterium | reverse complement strand
GCGATTGAAACATTTCTTCAAGGCTCTAATGATCTAGAAGAGTTATTAAAAAGATCTGCCAAGTTATTAGCAGATATAACAAAACAAGTTGCTGTTGTTACCTTCCCAATAATTGGAGAAGGCCGGGAGAAGATGGCAATCTCTGGAACAGCAAACTTAGCTCGATCTGGTGAAGATTTAGGTCTTACTCTTTCACCTATTCTTGAAGCCCTTGAAGAACAAGTTGTTATTTTGCGTTTGCTTGATGAGGTGCGTTCAACGGTACACGTTCGAATTGGCGCTGAGCAGAACGAAACAAATTTGCAGTCAACATCATTGGTCACAGTTGGTTACGGTGTGGAGTCGACCCAACATGGAGCCGTTGCCGTCTTAGGGCCAACTCGTATGGATTACGCAGGTTCTATGGCCGCTGTTTCTGCAGTCGCCCGTTATGTCGGCCGCTTTATTAACGAAGGTGCATAAGTTGAGCGATCATTATCAAACTCTAGGTGTTTCCCGCGATTCATCGGCAGATGAAATTAAAAAGGCATATCGTAAACTTGCTCGCGAACTACATCCAGATGTAAATCCTGATCCTGCGGTTCAAGATAAATTCAAAGAGATTACTGCGGCCTATGAAGTATTAAGTGATGCTCAAAAGCGTCAGTCATATGACATGGGTGGAAATACATTTGGTGGAGGCGGTTTCGGCGGTGGATTTAGCGACATCATGGATGCATTCTTTGGCGGTGGAGGATCGCGAGGTCCGCGTCCACGCATGCGCGCAGGACAAGATTCATTAATTCGTATTCAAGTAGATTTAAATGAAGCATGCTTTGGCACCGAACGCGAAATCACTGTTGAAAGCGCAGTGGTTTGTCCTAAGTGCACTGGCAGTGGCTGTACTGATGGCGGGCACCCTACAACGTGTGCGGTCTGTAAAGGACGTGGTGAAACACAGCAAGTAGTTCGCTCAGTTATTGGTCAAGTTATGACTTCGCGCCCATGTAATGCATGTGGTGGTTACGGAAGCATTATTCAAAATCCATGCCGCGAATGTGCCGGCGAAGGACGTGTACGGTCAAGACAAAATATTCAAGTCAAGATTCCAGCTGGCGTAGAAACCGGTAATCGCATTCAACTTTCAGGTCGTGGCGAAGTAGGTCACGGCGGCGGTCCGGCAGGTGATCTTTATGTTGAGATCGTAGAGATTGAACATGACTACTTTATTCGCGAAGGTGACACTTTGCATATGTCATTGGCGGTATCGATGAGTGCTGCAGCAGTGGGTACAACCGTAACTGTTGAATCTTTGGATGGCCCAGTTGATGTTCATGTAAAAGCTGGTACACAAAGTGGAACACCAATTGCGATTAAGGGTAAAGGAATGACGCGCTTGCGCCATGGCGGTCGGGGTGATCTTGTTGTGCATATTGAAGTTCAAACACCGACAAAATTAAGCCGTGAAGAAGAAGAGCTCTTGAAGAAATTTGCCGATCTTCGTGGTGAAAAATCAGGCGATGCCCATGTCAAGAATCACGACGGTGGGATTTTTGCCAAGATCAAAGGCGCGTTTACAAAATAATGCTGACGCTATTTTTCGTTGATGATTTGCCGACAAAGGTCGGGCAGATCTATGAGTTTGATAATGAAGATGCCAATCATGCCGTGCGAGTACTACGCATGAAAGCAGGGGATATTTTCATGCTCAGTGACGGGCAGGGTTCATGGAGCCAAGTAAAGGCTTTTGCCGTCAAAAAGAAATCAATTGAAGTTGAAGTTGTTGCCGCGGGCTTTCAAGAGGAGTTGCCGACAACTATCACTGTTGTTCAGGCGCTGCCTAAGAGTGATCGCGCTAAAGAAGCTATAGAACTACTAACCGAAGCTGGAGTCGATCGAATTGTGCCGTGGCAAGCATCGCGAAGTATTGGGAAAGCCTCAGATAAGTTTTCGGTAACTGCGCGCGAAGCCAGTAAACAATCACGCCGATTACGAATTCCCACAGTTACAGAGATCGCAACAACTGAACAGATCTGCGAAGCAATAAAACTTAGTGATTTGGCCGTTGTATTTCATGAAAGCTCAGCGATAAAACTTAGTGATGCAGTCTCTTCTCACAATGTCACAAATCTATTAATCATTATCGGTCCAGAGGGCGGGATAACTCCAACTGAACTTGATCAATTTATCGATGCAGGCGCAAAAACGGCTTTAATGGGTCGCCCAATTTTGCGCTCGGCACATGCAGGAATTGCGGCAGTCTCGGCTATTTCAGCGCTTTTGAAGGTATGGTAATTACGTGGCGCTAGATTCAAACTGCTTGTTTTGCAAAATCATCACCGGAGATATTCCTGCGCAAATAGTTTTTCGAAATGAAAATGTTGTCGCATTTAATGACATCGATCCTCAAGCACCAACTCATGTTCTAATAGTGCCGACTTTGCACGTTGAAAATGCTGCAGCCTTAGCAAAAATCTCACCAACATTAACCGCCGATTTATTTCTGGCAGCTGGTGAAATCGCAGCAACAAATGGCTTAACGGGTTATCGAAGCGTATTTAACACCGGCGCCGAGGCTGGTCAATCTGTTTTCCACGCTCATTTGCATCTTCTTGGTGGGCGTGGGCTGGCCTGGCCTCCCGGTTAAAGATAGATTTGGCATTAATGGAACGCACACTCATCACGGTCCCAACCGCTATTCCCATGGTTGCTTTGATCGGATCCCACGATGACAACCTTCGCGCTGTTGAAGCGGCTTTCCCTTCAGTAAATATCACTGTGCGAGGAAATGAAATCACTTTGCGTGGACCACACGTTGATTGCATTGCACTTGAAAATCTCTTTGGCGAATTAATGGTCGTGATCCGCTCAGGAAATACATTGACCGAAGATGCCGTCGCTCGTTCGATTTCGATGCTTGAAAGTAAGCCCGTTGATCATCCCGCCGACGTTCTATCTCTCAATATCGTCAGTAATCGTGGCCGCACAATTAGGCCGAAGACTGCAAATCAAAAACGTTACGTTGATGCGATCGAAGAGAACACAATTACATTTGGAATCGGACCCGCCGGAACAGGCAAGACTTATCTTGCAATGGCCAAAGCCGTGTCTGCATTGCAAGCAAAGAAAGTTAATCGCATAATCTTGACACGACCAGCCGTTGAGGCAGGAGAGCATCTTGGATTCTTGCCAGGAACTCTTAATGAAAAGATTGACCCGTATTTGCGCCCATTATTTGATGCCCTGCACGACATGATCGATATCGAGATGATTCCGCGGATGATGCAGAGCGGGATTATTGAAGTTGCTCCTCTTGCCTACATGCGAGGACGAACATTAAATGATGCCTTTATCATCTTGGATGAAGCCCAAAATACGACACCAGAGCAGATGAAGATGTTTCTTACCCGCTTAGGTTTTGGTTCAAAGATGGTGATAACTGGAGATGTGACTCAGATTGATCTACCAAATGGTCAGCATTCAGGTCTTCGCATTGTGCGCGATATATTAAAAGATATCGATGACATCGCTTTTCTTGAACTCACAGCTGAAGATGTAGTTCGCCATCGCCTTATCGGGGACATTGTTAAGGCATACGACAAATTTGATGAAGCTAAACAAGCCCTTCGCCCGATTCGCAAATAAATGACAATTGAAGTTTCAAACTCATCAGGACAGCTGGTTCCTACAGCTGATTTAACTTCACTACTCACTTTTGCGATGAATGAGTTAAAACTTAACCCAGAATGTGATTTGAATGTGGGTTTTATTGATGATCAATACATGACCGAACTTCACATCAAATGGATGGACGAACCCGGAAGTACCGATGTTTTGTCTTTCCCAATGGATATGCCCGAAGTTGAGGGTGAAGTTGTAACTCTGGGTGACATCATGATTAGTCCCACTTTTGCAACTGCACAAGCTTTAGCAGCTGGTCATTCAGCCGAACATGAAATCTTTATTTTGGCTACACATGGCTTGTTGCACATCATTGGTTACGATCACGCCGAACCTGAAGAAGAAAAAACCATGTTTGCCCTGCAAGAACAAATCGTAGAAAAGTGGAAGCAAACGCAATGAGTCCGTTAGCAATTATTAGCATTATCGCTCTACTTTCGTTTGCAGGATTTCTTGCTGCATCAGAATCCGCGTTAACTTCCATCTCCCGAATAGTTGTTGAGGAACTCGAAGGAAAGCGTGGGGGAGCACTCCTTCGCAAATACAGCCTTCAACCCGCGCGGTATCTCAATGTCATTTTATTGGTCCGAAAACTTTGCGAATTTACAGCCACAGTTTTGCTGGCCGTTATATTGCTACGCAATTATTCATCGGCCCAAGCAATGGCCTTGACCGTTGCAATTATGGTTGTACTTTCCTACGTTGTAGTTGGTGTTGGTCCACGGACTTTAGGTAAGCAACAGCCCCATAAATATGCACGCTATGGAATCATCGTTGCTTACGCACTAGCGTTTCTGCTTGGACCTGTAACCAAACTTCTTATTGCTGTTGGAAATGCCTTAACTCCCGGAAAGGGCTTTCGCTCTGGTCCGTTTACCTCAGAAGCTGAACTGCGCGATTTAGTAGATCAGGCGCATGAACGCGGGCTCGTAGAATCTGATGAGCACGAGATGATTCACTCCGTATTTGAATTAGGCGACACATTAGTGCGCGAACTTATGGTTCCTCGAACGGATATGGTCTGGATTGAAAAAGATAAGACTTTGCGCCAAGGCCTATCACTGGCACTTCGTTCAGGGTATTCACGTATTCCTGTCGTTGGCACAGGTCCCGATAACATCATTGGAATCGTGTATGTAAAAGATTTAGCTCGGCGAGCATTGGATCATCACGATGCCGAGCAAAGTGAAAACATCGAGCAACATATGCGTCCGGCAACCTTTGTTCCAGAAATCAAAATGGCCGATGAACTTTTAAAAGAGATGCAGCGAAATCAAATTCACTTGGCAGTAGTTGTCGATGAATATGGTGGAACAGCTGGAATCATCACAATCGAAGATATTATTGAAGAGATTGTCGGTGAAATTGAAGATGAATTCGATGATGGCGACGATGACTTTGTATGGCTTTCACCCGATAAAGCCCGTGCAAATGCCTCACTTCACATTGAGGATCTTGCAGATGAGTTAAAGATAGTAATTAGCGAATCTGACTTTGAAGATGTTGACACCATTGGTGGCTTGATGGCACAAAAGCTAGGCCGTGTGCCTATTGCCGGATCAACTGTTTCTCTGCATGGTTGGTCCATTACCTCCGAGCGCCCGTTAGGTCGCCGCCGCAGAATTAGTAGCGTATTAATCGAGCGACTCGAGAAAGAGATTGAAGACCACGAGTAACCGATAGAATCGCCCAATGCGCATCGTACGATTTTCTCCTAGTCCTGACTCTGGGCTCGGTACCGACCCACTCTTTGGTGTTCTAGAAGAGGATGCCACGATTACGGTGATTACTGGGGATCCGATTTATTCTGGGATTCAAAAGACCGCCGCAACTGTTGCACTCTCAGCAGTTCGTTTACTAGCCCCAGTTATCCCGCGTTCTAAAGTTGTCTGTATCGGCAAGAACTACGCCGATCATGCTGCTGAAATGGGCGGTGTTGTTCCAGAGGAACCAATTATTTTCTTAAAGCCAAACACATCTGTGATTGGACCCAACGACACAATCGTGTGGCCCGATATGTCAGAGCGCGTTGATCACGAAACCGAATTGGCAATCGTAATTGGTCGACTTTGCAAAGATGTACCCGTAGAAAAAGTAAACGATGTAATTTTTGGTTACACAATCGCAAATGATGTAACTGCGCGTGATTTACAGAAGAAAGATGGTCAATGGACTCGGGCAAAGGGCTTTGACACCTTCTGCCCAATTGGCCCATGGATTGATACAGATTTCATTCCTGGTACTCAGAAAATCACGGCAACCGTTAACGGCGAAATGAAGCAATCAGCTCAGTTAAGCGACATGATGTTTAAAGTTCCCGAAATAATTAACTTTGTCTCTCGTGTCATGACTTTGCTTCCAGGTGACATCATCTTGACCGGAACACCCGCTGGAATTGGTCCAATGGTTGCCGGTGCAGATGCAACTATGGCAATTGAAGGTTTAGGCGAACTAACAAACAAGGTGAGAATAAATTGAGTAAACCAGTAAAGGTACGCTTCGCTCCTTCTCCTACGGGAGACTTGCACGTTGGAAATATCCGTACCGCCCTTTTTGATTGGGCCTATGCCCGTCATACCGGTGGAACGTTTCTTTTTCGAATTGAAGACACTGACACGACACGAGTCACCGATGAATATATTCAAGCCGCAATCGATACTTTGAAGTGGCTTGGGCTTAATTGGGATGAGGGCCCAGAAGTCGGTGGCGATAATGGTCCATACTTACAATCTCAACGTTTAGGAATTTATGCAGAGTGGGCGAAAAAGTTTTTGGATCAAAAAGATGCTTATCACTGTTACTGCTCAGCTGATGAGTTAGAAGCAGTTCGCGAAGCACAACGTGCTGCAAATGTTGCACCCGGATACAACGGACATTGCCGTGATTTAAGCGCAGAACAAATCGCTGAATTTCAGGCCGAAGGGCGCTTACCTGTAGTGCGTATGCGAATGCCTGATGGCGGAACGACGTTTAATGACTTAATTCGTGGGGATGTTTCATTCGACCATAAATTTGTGCCTGACTTTGTTTTGGTTCGTGGAGATGGGTCACCGCTTTATACATTGGCCGTTGCCGTCGATGATGTCATGATGAAAGTAACTCACGTCTTGCGTGGAGAAGATCTTTTGTCATCTACCCCACGGCAGATTCGTGTGTATCAAGCCATGGGTCTAGCTGAAGCGGACTACCCAGTCTTTGCTCACCTGCCCTTTGTTATGGGTCAGGACAATGCAAAACTTTCTAAGCGCAATGGTGAAGTTTCAATTGCTTGGTATCGCGATAAAGGTTTCTTACCTGAAGCAATCTGTAATTATTTAGCTCTTCTTGGTTGGTCACCAGGTGATGACCGTGAAAACGTAACAATGAAGGAACTTACTGAGCTCTTTACCGTGGAAAAAGTTCACTCATCACCGGCCCGCTTTGATATGAAAAAGCTTGAAGCAATTAATGGTGACAAGATTCGCGCACTGACAATCGATGAGTTTCTAGATTGGTCATTGCCATTTTTAACTAAGGCTGGCGTCATTTCTGGAACAGCAGAAGAGATTGCATTGGTTAAACAGGCTTTGCCACTTATTCAGGAACGCATCATTATGTTGAGCGAAGTCCCTGCGATGCTGAAATTTCTTTTCGTTAAAGATTTTGTAGTTGAAACAGATAGTGTTGCAAAGATTATCGATGATGCATCAAAGGCGGTCTTGAACCGTTCATTAAAAGAGTTAGCGCCATTGACTACTTGGAACCATGACAGTATCGAGGCCGCTCTTAGATCTTCACTTATTGAAGATATGGGATTAAAACCTCGTATTGCATTTGGTGCAGTTCGCATCGCAACAACAGGTAGCACGATTTCTCCACCGCTTTTTGAATCAATGGAATTACTTGGCAAAGAGGCCTCATTGGCCCGCATTAGCGCGGCACTCGAGCTCTAAATCCTTTGGTATTCTTTGCCCCTGCTGTTTTTTGGGGTATGGGGTAATTGGCAGCCCTGCTGATTCTGGTTCAGTAAGTCTAGGTTCGAGTCCTGGTACCCCAGCGAAAGATGT
>CAIJYZ010000105.1 GCA_903825015.1 uncultured Actinomycetes bacterium | reverse complement strand
TTCATTTGAGTTCTTCCCGCCCAAAGATCAAGAGGGCGAGGAGCGGCTTTGGGATGCCGTTCACTCACTTGAAAAGCACGCCCCTGATTTCATCTCGGTAACTTTTGGAGCTGGTGGATCTACACAACACCGGACAATTGGTGTGACTGAGGAAATTACTCGTCGGACACAAATTTCAACTGTCGCACATCTCACTTGCGTTGGTTTAACTAAACAGGAGCTAATAACCGTTCTGCACACATATCGCGATGCAAAGATCCCTGCGATTTTGGCGTTACGAGGGGATCCACATGGAGGACCGCGTGCGCCTTGGACGCCAAACTCTGCTGGATTTACCCATGCCGATGCACTTGTTCAATTGATTGCAGTATTTGGTGGATTCAAGATCGGTGTTGCCGCTTTTCCAGATGGCCATCCTTCTTCAAATGGAAATTATGAAAAAGATATTGAGGTACTTCTTCGTAAAGAGCATCTTGGCGCTTCATTTGCAACGACACAATTTTTCTTCGATGTATCAAAATGGCAAAAGTTAGTTGAGTCACTACATTCACATGGATCATCTCTTCCGATTATTCCTGGAATTTTGCCAGTAACAAATGTAAAACAGTTGCACCGTATGGCCGAGCTTGGGGGGACTGATATTCCAGCCCATATCTCCAAAAAATTTGAAGCAGTACAGGATGATCCAGATGCTGTGCGGAAATTAGGCATAGATATCGCAACCAAGCTTTGTGAGGATTTGATTGAGGCTGGTGCTCCAAGCCTTCACTTCTATACTATGAACGCAGCAGCCCCAACTTTAGAGATTATTAGGAACTTAGAAAATGCTAAGTAAAGAAGAGTTCACGGCGACATGGAGTTCATTGCATAGCGACGCCCCTGTTACCGGAGCCGTTGCTTGGTGGCTTAATATTTCTTATCGCTTTGGTTTAGTTGCAACTTTGCTTCGAATAACACCTAATCTCTTAACACTTCTCGGACTTGCATCAGCAGCTGCAACCGCACTAACTGCAACCAGCTGGTGGGCCATTGTTTTCCTTGTTCTTTCATTGTTTTGCGATGGAATCGACGGAAGTGTTGCAATATTTCAGCAGCGTCAAAGTGCATGGGGAGCAACCCTTGATTCAGTTGTCGATCGTATTAGCGAGGCGTTATGGCTATATGCCCTTTATGTAATCGGCGTACCTGCATGGTTGGTAATTACTTTGTGGTCAATAGCATCTTTTCAAGAGTATGCACGGGCCAAATTAGTTTCACTTGATGTAAAAGACATTGGAGTTGTAACCCCTGCCGAGCGACCAGTTCGAGCAAGTTTTCTCTTTATCGTTTTGATTATGTGGCATCTCAATCTTCCAGGTGTTTTTGCACTTTCTGTAGCTTTCCTAGTTCTTCAAACTAGTGGCTTTTTAATGGTGCTGCGTTATGCACGATCTCAACTGCATTAGCAACTATTTCAGCGCTCAAGCCAACTAGAGGCAACCCGCCGCCTGGGTGAGCTGATCCACCAACGCAGTACAACCCTTTAATAGGAGAGCGGTTTTTGGCCCGCATAAATGCAGCTTTTGCACCATTGCTGGAAGTTCCATAAATAGAACCACCCGGTGC
>CAIJYZ010000104.1 GCA_903825015.1 uncultured Actinomycetes bacterium | reverse complement strand
TGGTCTTGCCTTTTTCTACGGCGGAATGGTTCGCACTAAGAGCGTTCTTAATATGATGATGATGTCCTTTGTGACAATTGGAATCGTCAGTATTTTGTGGGTTATTTATGGATTTGAATTAGCTTTTGGTTACAAGGGCGAATCGGCATGGTATGGAAATATTTCATTCTCAGGTCTTGGTGGAGCAGTAAATGATCTGACCAATAACGGTGGAATTTATCCAATTCCAGTTTTGGTATTCGCTGCATTTCAGTTGATGTTTGCGATTATTACTCCTGCACTCATTTCTGGTGCAATTGCTGATCGCACAAAGTTCACGGCATGGGCAGTATTTGTTGCAATCTGGACAACTATTGTTTACTTCCCAGTTGCTCACTGGGTATTTGCCTTTGGAAACAAAGTTGGAGATACCGTTACTGGAACTGGTTATCTAGCAGGTAAAGGTCTTGAAGACTTTGCTGGTGGTACTGCGGTACACATCAACGCAGGTGCAGCAGGTCTAGCACTTGCAATTGTTTTGGGTAAGCGCGTTGGATGGCGCAAGGAAGCAATGCGTCCGCACTCACTTCCACTTGTCCTACTGGGTTCAGGTTTGTTGTGGTTTGGATGGTTTGGTTTTAACGCAGGCTCTGCTCTTGCTGCAAATGGAACAGCAGGTCTTGCATTTATGAATACTCAAGTTGCAACAGCTGGCGCACTCGTTGGCTGGTTGTTAGTTGAAAAAATTCGCAATGGACATCCAACTTCACTTGGCGCTGCATCTGGCGCAGTTGCAGGTCTTGTAGCAATTACTCCTGCGTGCGCATTCGTTGCGCCATGGGCAGCCGTTGTTATCGGACTCTTTGCTGGAATCTTCTGTGCACTTGCAGTTGGCTTGAAGTACAAGTTTGGATTTGACGATTCACTCGATGTTGTCGGAGTTCACCTTGTAGGTGGAATCTGGGGATCTCTTGCAATCGGATTATTCGGTACTCACGTCGTTAACGGACTAGGTCTTGATGGTTTGTTCTACGGTGGCGGAACCGTTCTTCTTGGCAAGCAGGCATTGGGTGTAGGAATGGTTGCACTTTATTCATTCCTTGTTACTTTGGTACTTGGTTTCATCATCGAAAAGACAATCGGATTCCGCTTGCCTAAGGATGCTGAAGTTGAAGGCATCGATTTGTCAGAACATGCCGAGACCGCTTATGAAATGTCTAGCTCATCACGTGGAGGTTCTTTCTAATGAAACTAATTACAGCAATCTTGAAGCCATTCAAGTTAGAAGATGTAAAGAACGCGCTACAAGCCCACGGAGTTACTGGAATGACCGTTTCAGAGGCAAGTGGCTTTGGTCGTCAAAAAGGACACACTGAGGTCTACCGCGGAGCCGAATACACCGTCGACTTAGTTCCAAAGGTTCGCCTTGAAGTTCTTGCCGATGATGCAGAAGCGGCAGCAGTGGTTGATGTCATCGTCAAGGCGGCATCCACAGGTTCAATTGGTGATGGAAAGGTTTGGACCACTCCAGTTGATCAGGTCGTACGCGTACGTACTGGAGAGCGCGGGCCAGACGCAATCTAAGATCAATACATGGGAACACGTGAAAGAAGGGAGCGATCGAACGAGAGCGATCGCTTCCTTCTTTCGCTATTTAATGAGGCTTTAGTCGAAACTGGAAAAAACAATAAGGGTTTAGCTGTTGCAGCTGTCGGAGGTTATGGTCGCGGGGAACTTTCTCCAGGATCTGATCTAGATATTGTGATTCTTCATAATGGACAATTTTCACAAAAAACTTTAAGTGAGTTCGTCAATAAACTTTTGTATCCGCTTTGGGATAGTAAGAGTGTTGATCACTCAGTTCGCACACGTTCTGAAACACGTGATGCCGCGGATTCAGATTTGAAAGTGGCGCTTGGTCTACTCGATATTCGCTTAGTAGCAGGAGATGCGGATTTGGTTGCCGCCGTGCAAACTGACAGCGTTGAAAGTTGGCGCAAAAATGCGCGCAACCGTATGCCCGAACTTAAGAAATCTCTGGAAGATCGCCATGAGCGCGCAGGTGAATTAGCGTATTTACTTGAGCCAGATGTTAAAGAAGCTCGGGGAGGGTTACGCGATATCAATGCATTACGTGCGATTGCATTATCTGGAGCGGCCAATCTTCCATTAGAGCGAATAAGTTGGGCAGAATCAAAACTCAATGATGTCCGCGAAACTTTGCATCAAACAAGTAAGCGCAATAAGGATCGCCTGCTCTTTCAAGAACAGGATGCCGTTGCCCGCGAACTTGATTATGTTGATGCCGATGCAATGATGAGCGATGTTGCACAAGCAGCGCGTTCGGTTGACTACCTACTTGAATTCACTTGGCACCAACTTGACCAGCGCAGCAAAGATGGATTTGGACGCTTTCTTCGAAAACCCCGCACTGACACAGTGGCAAAGAACCTCAATGTTTCGCAGAAAGAGATTGTCATAAATCCATTGACCGATATTGCAAGTGATCCCATGTTGGGACTACGAGCTGCAGCAACGGCGGCTCAACTTGGCCTGCCAATCTCTTTAGATTCATATCAGCTTTTATCTAAAGCGCTCAATGATGGGAAAGCGTATTTGCCCAATCCTTGGCCGCGTGAAGCACGCGAGCATTTAATATCACTTATCGGTGCCGGTGAACCGATGGTGTCGATCTTTGAGGCATTGGATCAGGAAGAGATTATTTTTCATTGGATTCCTGAGTGGCGCCCGCTTCGCTCACTTCCTCAGAGAAATGCTTTACATCGTCACACCGTTGATAGGCACATGGTCGAAACAGCGGTGCATGCAGCTTCATTAACTCGTAAAGTTCATCGCCCCGATTTACTTTTATTTGCAGCACTTTTCCATGACATAGGTAAAGGCGATGCTGAAGACCATTCAATTAGGGGAGAACGTTTGATAGAGCCTCTAGCTGCTCGAATTGGTTTTCCTATTGAAGATATTGAAATTATCAAAATTCTTGTTAAGCATCACTTGCTCTTATCTTCTACAGCTACAAGACGCGATCTGGATGACCCCGCAACTATTCAATCGATTCTTAGTGTGATTCCAGATCTCAATACCCTTGAACTACTTCATGCTTTAAGTATTGCTGACGGTGAAGCAACGGGAAGCGCGGGCTGGAGTGACTGGAAGGCCACTTTAGTTTCAGATTTAGTCGCGCGCGTCAAGAAAGCAATGACAGGTTCAAGCACAATCGCCAAGCAACCAGAGATTAGCCCCGAACAATTAAGAGTCGCCGAGAGCGGAGTACTGCAAGTAAATCTAGAACACCGCGAAAATGGATATTCAATTGAGATAATTTCTCCCGATAAACCTGGACTCCTTTCACTGGTAGCTGGAGTACTAAACACATCGAGATTAGATGTTCGATCTGCCCGAACAAAATCTCACGGAAAATCTGCAGTTATGAAGTGGATTGTTACCCCCGAGCCGCATGCACCTGAGATAAAAGCTGAATTCTTACGCCACGAAATCGAAAAGGCTTTTAACGACGCCGCACATATCGAAGAGAAGTTAATTGCCCGAGCCGCCTCATATGCATCCATCCCTGCTATTCCGGTACCTGACCCAATCGTTGAAACCTTTAATGATGAAGCCACCGAGGCGACAATTATTGAAGTTCGAAGTCATGACCGACCAGGACTACTTTTTAGAATCGGTGCTGGAATCACTCAATCGCGAATCGATATTAGGTCAGCGATTGTGACAACGTTAGGCGCAGAAGCGATCGATACCTTGTATGTCACAGAAATCTCAGGGGGAGCCCTTAGCGATGAGCGGGCAGCCGAAGTTGCCGAGCGGTTGCGCCAACTACTGAAGTAGTCTTAGCGCCTTATGTTTGAGTCCTTAACTACTCGCTTTAGCGGTGCTTTCTCATCCCTTCGCGCGCGGGGCAAAATCTCCAGTGCTGATATCGATGCCACATGCGCCGAAATTCGCCAGGCCTTACTTGAATCCGATGTCGCGCTTTCAGTCGTTGAAAGCTTTATTGAGCAGATACGCGAAAAATCATTAGCTGCTTTGCCGACTTTGCAATCCGGATCCAATCAAGCTCAAGCGATTTTTGAAATAGTTAATGAATCCTTAGTCGAAATACTTGGAGGATCAGCGCGCAGAGTGCGATTTGCCAAGAATCCACCGACGGTAATTATGTTGGCTGGTCTGCAAGGCGCTGGTAAAACTACTTTGGCTGGAAAGCTCGCAAAGTTTTATGCCGATCAAGGAAACACACCCTTACTTATTGCATCTGATTTACAACGGCCCAATGCCGTAACACAGTTACAAGTTCTCGGCGAAAGTATCGGGGTACCAGTCTTTGCACCTGAGCCAGGAAATGGTGTCGGTGATCCAGTTAAAGTTGCAAAGAGCGGTATTGAATTTGCAAAGTCAAAGCAGTACAACATGGTCATTGTTGATACTGCAGGTCGACTAGGTATTGATGAAGAGTTGATGAAACAAGCTGCATCTATTCGTGATGCAGTTAATCCAGATGAGATTTTATTTGTTGTAGATGCAATGATTGGCCAAGATGCCGTCCGTACATCGCAGGCGTTCTTAGATGGCGTTGGTTTTGATGGCGTTGTACTAACAAAGCTCGATGGTGATGCCCGCGGCGGCGCTGCGCTTTCAATTGCATCAATAACTAAGCGCCCAATTATGTTTGCATCCACCGGTGAAAAACTTAGCGACTTTGATATCTTCTATCCAGATCGTATGGCTTCTCGTATTTTGGGAATGGGCGACGTTGCAACACTTGCCGAACAGGCAAAGAAAGCCTTTGACACAGACACTTCGGCAAAGTTAGAGGCAAAGTTTGCAAGCGGTGAGGATTTCACATTAGAGGATTTCCTTGAGCAACTTACGGCGATGTCGAAGATGGGCTCGATGTCTAAGTTGCTTGGAATGCTGCCAGGTGCTGGGCAGATGAAAAAGCAGATTGAAAATTTTGATGAAGGAGAAATCGTTCGCACTAAAGCAATAGTTCAATCGATGACTCCTCTGGAACGTCGAGATCCAAAAGTTCTCAATGGATCGCGCCGGGCGCGTATCGCTTTGGGTTCAGGGCGAAAAGTATCTGATGTAAATAACTTGGTCGATCGCTTTTCAGCTGCTCAAAAGATGATGAAGCAGGTTCGAAATGGCGGGATGCCGGCGGGTATGGGCCAAATGGGCCTTCCACCCATGCCAAAAGCCCCTGTTAAGAGCGCAGCGCCCAAGAAGAAGTCGAAATCCGGAAATCCAGCCAAGCGCGCCTTGGAAGAGAGCCAGTAAAGAGCTTTTTCTCCGATTTCACCTTTGAGCCTGCAGATGGCAGAATTGGCCACCTGTTGATGGGGCCCTCTATCCCCGTTCAACATCCACGACCGATAGTTGTATGTAATTGATTGCGCACCCCGCTGCGATTGATTTTTATAACGCACATAAACAGGAGTACAAACTTACTTGGCTACAAAAATTCGTTTAATGCGCATGGGTAAAATCCGCACACCATTTTTCCGCGTAGTTGTTACCGACTCACGCAAGGCACGTAACGGTCTTTCAATTGAAGAAATTGGTCGCTACGTACCAGGACAAGAACCATCACTTATCGAGATCAATTCAGAGCGCGCTCTGTACTGGCTAAGTGTTGGTGCACAACCATCAGAGGCAGTAGAGGCTCTGTTGAAAGTCACTGGAGATTGGCAAAAGCACAAGGGACTTCCTGGAACAGAAGGAACTCTTCGCGTTGCAGCTCCTAAGGTCGGCAAGATTGTTGCTTACGAAGCAGCGATGAAGCAGGCAATGGATGAGCCAAAAGAAGGCGCAACAACATTGAAGAAGAAAGCACAGGAAAAGTTAGCTGCAAAGGCAAACCCAACTCCTGTTGTGTCGGAAGTTCCAGCTGAAGTTGTGGCTGAAACAGAAGTTGTGGCTGTGTCCGAACCAGTAGCAGAGGTTGCTGTGTCCGAGGTTCCAGCTGAAGTTGCGACAACCGAAGAAGTTGTTGAAACACCAACTAAAGAAGCGGCTGCCGAATAACAATGATGGATGAAGCCCTAGAACATTTAGTAAAGGGAATCGTCGATAATCCTGATGATGTTGTCGTTGCAGAAAAGACACATCGCCGCGGAACAACTCTTGAGGTCCGCGTGAACCCAGAAGATATCGGCAAAGTTATTGGTCGTAATGGTCGTACTGCAAAGGCGCTTCGCACGGTCGTAAGTGCAATTGCAGGACGTACTGTTCGCGTCGATCTCATCGAGACCGACGAAGCCCGCTAACAATGCGTTTACTCGTGGGGCGCATCGGTCGCGCCCACGGAATTCTTGGAGAAGCGACGATTGAGGTTCGAACTGATGAACCTGATCGTCGTTTTGCCATTGGTAACAAATTACAAAGTGATGCCCACGGTCAACTAACTATTACTTCAGGCCGTGTCCATAACGGAATCCTGCTACTGGGTTTTGAAGGCTTTACCGATCGCAACGCGATTGAAAAACTACGAGACGTTTTACTGTATTGCGATGTTGATATTAATGAACCCGGCATTGATGAGGATGATTACCACGTCTTACAGCTCATTGGTTGTGCTGCCCATCTTGAATCCGGTGAAGTCCTTGGTGAGGTCACCGATGTTATTAATCTTCCAGGGCAAGATCTCTTGGCGATTAAAACCGAGACCGGCGAAATTTTGATTCCCTTTGTTCATCAATTAGTACCAGTCGTTGATATTGCAGCACGAAAAGTGGTTGTGATTCCTCCCGATATTGCCGGAGCGATTGAATGAAGATCGATGCAGTAACGATTTTTCCTGAATACTTTGCACCGTTAAAACTTTCACTTTTAGGCAAAGCACAAGGCGCTGGATTAGTTGAATTTGGAATCCATGACCTACGCAGTTTTGCCACCAATGTTCACAATCAAGTCGATGACACTCCCTATGGTGGTGGTGCCGGAATGGTGATGATGCCCGAAGTGTGGGGTAAGGCTTTGGATCCATTAATGAATTCCGAGAGCGATCTGATTATTTTGACTCCCGCAGGCAAGCGTTTTGATCAACCTATGGCGCAGAAGTTTTCAACTGCGGCGCATCTTGTCTACGCTTGTGGGCGTTATGAAGGAATCGATGATCGTGTTCGCCAACATTACTTATCAAAGAATTTTCGTGTACATGAAGTTTCAATTGGGGATTATGTTTTAGGAGGGGGAGAAGTCGCATCCCTTGTAATGATCGAAGCCATCACTCGATTAATTCCAGGCGTTCTTGGAAATCCGCAATCGTTGGCTGAAGAGTCACATAATGAGCAGGGTTATCTTGAATATCCCAACTTCACAAAACCTGCAACTTGGCGCGATATTCCTGTCCCTGAGATTTTATTAAGTGGAAATCACGGTGAAATCACAAAATGGCGCGCGGCACAAGCAATTGAACGGGCAAAAAACAACTTATAACTCGTCAGTAACACTAGTACTACCGTAAGTTTGCGCCCATGACTTATGACAGCAAGGCCATTCAAGCTCGACTCATCCGAGACCTAGAGCCTGTTGTTGCCGTCGAATTAGATCGGCATTTAAAAGTTCAAAAGAATTGGTATCCGCATGAGTATGTCCCGTGGTCAGAAGGTCGCAACTTTGCCGGTCCTTTAAATGGTGATGCTTGGGAAGCTAAAGATTCGCGCCTAACCCCTGTCGCTCAAGACTCTTTAGTTCTCAATCTTTTGACTGAAGATAATCTGCCGAGTTATCACACAGAGATTGCATTATCTATGGGCCGAGATGGCGCATGGGGAACATGGATTGAACGATGGACGGCCGAAGAAGCACGTCACAGCATTGTTATCCGCGATTACTTAATGGCAACACGTGGAGTTGATCCATATGAACTAGAGGATCTGCGTATTGCGCATATGTCACTTGGTTATCAAACACCCTATGAAAACGATATGTTGCACACAATTGCTTATGTTTCATTTCAAGAGTTAGCAACACGTATTTCGCACCGAAATACCGGCAAAATCTCTGCCGATCCAATCGCTGAATCAATGATGCAACGTGTGGCACTTGATGAAAATCTACATATGCTTTTCTACCGCAATACTTTAGGCGCCGCCCTAGACATGGAGCCAAATGCGTCAATGCGAGCAATTGCTGATGTAGTTACTAACTTTGATATGCCTGGCGCCAATATGCCAGGCTTTGGTCGCAAAGCAGTTCAGATTGCTCTAGCTGGAATCTATGACATGCAGCAGCATTTAGAAGAGGTTGTGGCTCCGGTACTTCGGGCATGGAACGTATTTGAACGCACAGATCTAACAGGTGATGGCTTAGCTGCCCGCGAAGAACTTGCAGCGTTCTTGGACAAAACTACTGAGGAATCCAATCGATTTAATGAAAAGCGTGAGATCTATTTTGAGCGCTTAATCGCTCGTGGACAAGAACCTTTACGCATCATTAAGTAGTATTGCCTGCATGACCAAGCGAGTTTTATTTATTGAGCATGACCATGTTTCTGCCGGCGGTCCAATCTGGAAGCAGTTTGAAAAGCGCGGCTATGAAATCTCTCGATTTATTATCGTTGATGAAGAACATGCAAGTAAGCCCAATGTAACTCCGATTTGGCCTGACCTGCTTAGTTTTGATGTTGTCGTTGTCATGGGTGCGCCATATGCAGCATATGACGATGGCGCAATTGGTAACTGGCTAATCCCGCAAGTAGAAAAAATGCGCGAAGTTCACAACGCCGGGATCCCAATACTTGGAATCTGCTTTGGCGGACAACTCATGTCACGAGTACTCGGTGGAAGCGTTTCTAGATCACCTCGCGCCGAACTTGGTTGGTATGAAGTCGATAGCGATGATGAAAGTTTCATTCCAACTGGGCCATGGTTTCAATATCACTGGGATCGATTTACTGTCCCGCCAGGAGCAACTGAAATTGCTCGTACTGAACTTTGTCCGCAGGCTTATCACTTTGGTCGTACTTTGGGTTTGCAGTTTCACCCTGAAATCGATGCCGAAGTTTTAGATATGTGGCTTGCAATGGAAGGCGGATGCGCCGAAGTTGAATCAGAGGGCGTAGTTGTTGAACAGTTACGAAGTGAAACTAGAAAACTTGAGGCACAAAGCAATCAGCGCGGTTACGATTTAGTTGATCAATTTCTTGATCGCATCGCAACCGCGCCAATTCGCACTGTCTAATTAATTTATATTTTAATCGTTAGAGATAAAGACGTTCTTTAACTCTGTATAAGAATCAACGGCATCTGGACCAAGGCCACGTCCCAATCCTGATTGCTTGAAACCACCAAATGGTGTCCAGAAGCGAACAGAAGAGTTTGAGTTAACCGATAATGCGCCAGATTCAATCGCGCGTGAAACGCGAAGTGCACGACCTACATCGCGTGTCCAAATTGAACCCGATAAACCGTATTCACTGTCATTGGCCATCGCAATACCTTCGGCTTCATCTTCAAAAGTTAAAACCGATACAACTGGACCAAAGATCTCTTCGCGCCATGATTTAGATTGCGCATTCTTTGGTAGCAAGACAGTTGGAGGCATCCAGTAGCCAGGACCAGTTGGTGCTGAACCTTGGAAAGCGATTTCTTCGTCCAAGTAAGACTCGACAACATCGAACTGCTTTTTAGAAATTAGTGGACCCATCTCAGCGGTTGCAAGGTTTGGATCTTCGCAGCGAAATTTCTTAACCGCTACTTCAAAGTGCTCCATGAACTTATCGAATGCTGATTTTTGAACCAGGATGCGTGAGCGAGCACAACAATCTTGGCCAGCGTTATCAAAGACCGCACCAGGTGCACCCATCGCAGCTTTTTCGATATCTGCATCGGCAAAGATGATGTTGGCGCTCTTGCCACCAAGCTCTAGCGTTACACGCTTAACTTGATCGGCGCATCCGGCCATGATCTGCTTTCCAACTTCGGTGGATCCAGTAAAGCCAACTTTGCGCACCAAAGGATGAGTCACAAAGCGGTTTCCAACGACGCTTCCCTTTCCAGGAAGGATATTCAAAACGCCTTCAGGAATTCCAGCAAGTAAGGCTAATTCGCCAAGACGAATCGCGGTCAGTGGAGTGTATTCAGCGGGCTTTAATACAACGGTGTTTCCTGCAGCTAAAGCTGGTGCAAAACCCCAACCCGCGATCGGCATTGGAAAGTTCCAAGGAACGATAATGCCAACAACACCCAATGGCTCTTTGAAAGTTATATCTACTCCACCAGGAACTGGAATCTGCTTACCGAATAAACGCTCTGGGGCAGCCGAGTAATACATCAAAGTGTTTGCAACATTGTCTGCTTCCCACAGCGCATTGCCGCGAGTATGGCCAGCATTTGTAATTTCTAACTGCGCTAACTCTTCACGATGATCTGTTACCACTTGAGAAAAAGCGCGAAGCAGCCGTGCACGTTCGCCTGGAGTTACATTTTTCCAGCTTTGAAAAGCTTTATGTGCCTTGGCAATTACAGCATCAGTTTGTTCCAAATCTAAATGTGGAACATTCTTTACAAGCTGTTCGTTGGTAGGGTTGATTACATCGTATGAAGTAGACACTGTGGTTTAGAACCTTTCGAAGTTGCGGACTAATTCCCAATCGGTGATTGCTTTACCGTAAGCGGCAATTTCAATCTTGGCCATGTTTGCATAATGCTTTTGGACTTCTTCTCCAAAGGTTTCTTTTACCCATGCTGAGTTTTCCCAGAGGTCTAAGGATTCATTCATAGAAGAAGGAATGCGCGCAGAATCTGAGGCATAAGCATTGCCAGTAAATGCTGGCTCAAGGACCATCTTGTTTTTAATGCCATCAAGACCGGCAGCAATGATTCCAGAGACTGCTAAATAAGGATTTACATCGCCACCAGCTACGCGGTTTTCAAGGCGCAGGCTTTGGCCCTTACCAACTAAGCGCAAAGCACAGGTGCGGTTATCGCGACCCCAGCGAATAGCTGTTGGAGCAAATGAACCAGGCACATAACGCTTGTAAGAGTTGATATTTGGTGCAAATAGCAAAGACATCTCGCGCATGTGGGCAATCTGTCCAGCGATGAACTGACGACCAAGTTCACTCAAGCCCTGCTCTTTATCTGAATCATCGGCCATAACCATTGATCCATCTAAGCCACGGAAAGAAAGGTGGATGTGTGAAGAGTTACCTTCTTTTTCATTTGGCTTAGCCATAAAGGTTAGGGCGTATCCATCTTGAGCGGCAATCTCTTTAGCACCATTCTTATAAATAACATGGTTATCGCAGTTTGAGAGCGCATCAGAGTATTTAAAAGCAATTTCATGCTGGCCAAAGTTACATTCACCCTTAACCGATTCAACAGTCATGCCAGCTTTAGCCATCGCCAAGCGAATTCTGCGAAGCAAAGGTTCGATGCGTGATCCACCCATGATTGAGTAGTCAACGTTGTATTGGTTAACTGGAATTAAATTCTTGTAACCCTTGTTCCAGGCTTCCTCGTAGGTATCTTTAAAGACAACGAACTCGAGCTCAGTGCCGCACATCGCTTCCATTCCAGCATCGTTGAGCGCTTTAATCTGTTTGCGTAAAATCTGGCGGGGAGATGCAACAACGTCGGTGTGATCGAGCCACTGAACGTCGGCTAAAACAAGGGCAGCGCCTTCTTGCCAATCAATCAGGCGAAGCGTGTCCATATCCGGCACCAGTGCGAAGTCGCTATAGCCGCGCTCCCATGAAGACATGTCATAGCCATCAACGGTATTCATATCTACATCGACAGCAAGCAAGTAGTTACAGCCCTCGGTGCCGTGCTTAAGAACTTCATCTAGAAAAAATGTTCCATGAATGCGCTTGCCAGTAAGTCGGCCCTGCATATCTGTCATGGCTACTACGACGGTATCTATTTCACCGCTCTTGATTTTGGTTGTTAACTCGGAAATCGTCATTGATGTCATACCCGCTAGCCTAACGATTTGGCAGTTCAAAATCCAGGGTAAAAAAATCTCCCCGCACATTTCGTGCGGGGAGATTTTGAGAGTTGTAACTCTTTTTATAGGTTACTTACAGGTCCCTTAAACCACTTCTTTGCAGACATTTGCCACCAGATCCAGAGAACGATTAACGCTCCACCAGT
>CAIJYZ010000103.1 GCA_903825015.1 uncultured Actinomycetes bacterium | reverse complement strand
TAGTCAAGTTGCCCGATTGCTGCAATCTGATGAACAAGAGCTCTCCGAGCGTTCCGGTGCACTTCTGGTTCTAAAAAAGATTGGCGTTCGCAGCACTGCTGCACGCGAAGGCATCGAACCATCGATGATCACAACAGATTTGAATTCAATTGTCAGTGATCCCGATATTAATATCGTTATCGAAGTTATGGGTGGAATCGAACCTGCTCGGACATTGATTTTGGAAGCGATAAAGAATAAAAAATCTGTAATCACTGCCAATAAAGCATTGCTTGCAACTCATGGTCACGAATTATTTAATGCAGCCGACGCCGCAAAAGTGGATCTGTATTACGAAGCGGCCGTCGCAGGTGCGATTCCGATTATTCGATCAATGCGCGAATCCCTTGCTGGAGATCAAATCACTCGTGTAATGGGAATTGTGAATGGAACAACTAACTACATTCTGACCAAGATGCATGAAGAGGGTCGCGACTTTAACGATGTGCTAAAAGAGGCTCAAGAACTTGGTTATGCAGAGGCTGATCCAACTGCTGATATTGAGGGACACGACGCTGCAGCCAAGGCCGCACTTCTTGCCAGTCTGGCTTTTCATAGCACGGTAACAATCGATGAGGTGTACTGCGAAGGAATTACAGGAATCTCACTCGATGATGTAAATGCAGCAAAAGCTATGGGCTCAGTTATAAAGCTACTTGCAATCGCCGAACTAACGTTAAAAGATGAAATCTCAGTACGCGTACATCCTGTGATGATTCCTAGCTCGCATCCACTTGCATCCGTACGAAATGCTTTCAACGCTGTTTATGTCGAATCCGAGTCTGCAGGTCAGTTAATGTTTTATGGCCGTGGCGCTGGTGGTGCTCCGACTGCATCTGCAATTTTAGGTGACCTCGTTGCAGTTACGCGGCATCGCGCATATTCAACAGTTGGTTATGGCGAATCAGATTATGCCGATTTAGATATTGCACCAGTCAGTGATGTTAAATCGCAGTTCTTTGTGCGTTTGCATGTTGCCGATAAATCAGGTGTTTTGGCCTCAATTGCACAGGTTTTTGCCAGCGAAGACATCTCTATCCAAACCGTTCGCCAGGCTGGCTTAGGTGAAGATGCCGAGCTAATCGTTGTGACTCACATGGCTTCTGAGGCCGATTTAACGGCCTGCATAAAGAAATTAACTGACATGGATATTGTCAGTAAAGTTGAATCAGTGATCCGTGTTGAAGGGGCAGTAGCGTAAATGGGAATCTTTGGAAACAAAAAAACCGGTGCGCATCAATGGCGCGGTGTAATTGAAGAGTATCGCCATCGTTTGCCTGTTACAGCTAATACGCCAGTCATCTCACTTCGTGAAGGCGGAACACCGCTAATTCACGCAGCATTTTTATCAGAACTACTTGGAAATAATGTTTGGATCAAATACGAAGGATTAAATCCAACGGGATCATTTAAAGATCGCGGAATGACGATGGCGATTTCTAAAGCTGCCGAGGATGGCGCAAAAGCCGTTATCTGCGCATCAACCGGCAATACCTCTGCTTCGGCCGCGGCCTATGCAGTCAAAGCCGGCATGACACCCGCAGTTTTGATTCCTAAAGGAAAAATCGCGATGGGAAAGTTAGCCCAGGCCGTTATTCATGATTCAACTATTTTGCAGGTCAATGGAAACTTTGATGACTGCTTAACTTTGGCACGCGAGCTTTCAGAAAATTATCCTGTTGCATTAGTTAACTCGGTAAATCCATATCGCATTGAAGGACAAAAAACTGCAAGTTTTGAAGTTGTAGATATGTTGGGTAATGCCCCAGACAT
The DNA here is from genome assembly GCA_903825015.1 of uncultured Actinomycetes bacterium. Taxonomy (GTDB): domain Bacteria; phylum Actinomycetota; class Actinomycetes; order Nanopelagicales; family Nanopelagicaceae; genus Planktophila. The sequence goes on along the minus strand of CAIJYZ010000103.1, from coordinate 10,053 downwards.
TCATGCACTTCCAGTTGGCAACGCTGGAAACATCACGGCTTATTGGAAGGGCTACAACGAGTATTACAAAGATGGAATGGCTGCTCGCTTGCCTGCGATGTATGGCTTTCAAGCAGCTGGTGCGGCACCAATTGTTAAGGGCAAAATTGTGAAGAACCCAGACACAATTGCAACTGCGATACGTATTGGAAATCCCGCTTCATGGCAGCAAGCTGTAGAAGCTCGTGACTCATCGGGCGGTGTAATTGATTCCGTAACTGATAGAGAAATATTGGCGGCGTACCGTTTAATTGCGGCAAAAGAAGGTATTTTCGTTGAGCCGTCATCGGCTGCGGGATTAGCTGGTCTAATTAAATATAAAAAGGCTGGGAAACTTCCAAAAGATCAAACAATTGTTATTACTGTTACAGGTCATGGTTTGAAAGATATTCCTTATGCACTTGAAACTGCGAAAAAGCCTGTCGTTGTTCCGGTCAATGTTAAAGCTGCCGCTAAAGCTCTTGGGTTAGCGTAAGAACCAATAATGAAGCCAACTTTTAAAGCCCAACCTATGCAGGTGCAAATTCCTGCATCAACTGCCAACTTGGGTCCCGGTTTTGACTGCCTTGGCTTAGCTCTAACAATGTATGACCGTTACATCGCCCAAGTTCAAGATGAACCTGGTGTAGATATAGATGTGACTGGCGAAGGCGCAGATGATGTTCCTCGCAATGATAAAAACTTAGTTATTAAAGCCATGTACAAAGGTTTTGAATTCCTTGGCGGAAAGCCACGTGGCATTGCCCTTCGCCAACTTAATGTTATTCCTCATGGTCGTGGACTTGGATCTTCAGCCAGTGCAATTGTCGGCGGACTTTCACTTGCCCGTGCACTTGTTCTTGGTGGCAATGATCGCATGTCTAATGAAGACATGTTGGTAATCGCAAATCAGATGGAAGGCCATCCAGATAATGTGGCGGCAGCGATTTATGGAAGTGCAAATATTTCATGGCAGGATTTGCAGCACGGGCACATGGTTGCGCAATCAGTAAATATAGATGTTGATCCGCGCATCAGCGCGATGGCATTTATTCCAGCAACTGCCGTAGCAACTTCTAAAGCGCGCAAAATGTTGCCAGAATCTATTCCACATCCAGATGCAGTTCGTAACTCATCGAATGCAGCTTTGCTTGTTCATGCTTTGCAGCATCGACCAGATCTCTTGCACACAGCTACTGCCGATTTTCTCCATCAAAGCTATCGCCAAGATGCAATGCCGCACTCATTTGCACTCCTCACAAAACTTAGAAATGCCGGAGTCGCCGCTTTTATCTCTGGCGCAGGGCCAACAGTTTTAGTTTTGCATGTTGGCCGACCAACGGAGGCAGATGAACTACGCCGAGCAGCTGGGGAAAAATTCATCGCAACTGAACTTGGAATTGCTCGCTCTGGCGCAAGCCTTATCTCCGCGTAATATTCTCGATTTTGCCTATCGGTGGTCTTGGGTGCTAACCTTTGAGCATCTGAACGGCCCTTATCTAGTGGCTAGCAACACATCAGGTAAATCTTAAAAAACATCCACGGTTCAACGTCGATATCTAATAACGAAGTTGACCTATATAGAAAAGAAACACATGACAACAGAAATTGAACCTGTACGTTCGAACAGTCCCGAGCTTTCTGCAATGACCCTTCCTAAGTTAAAGACAGTGGCTACACAACTTGGTGTCGAAGGCGCAGCAAAGATGAAGAAGGATGCTCTCGTAGAAGCTATCGCTGATTTACAGGCGAAGAACCGCGAAGCTGCAAAGGCTGAACGCGAAGCACGTCGCGAGGCACGCAACAAGAGCAAGAAGGAAAGCAAGCCGGCAGCGCATGCCAGCAATAATGATGATTCAGATGACGATGGCGATGATTCGCCATCGGCTCCACAAAGTAATACCGACCGTGGCAATCGCAACGAGCGTTTTGATCGCAACGACCGCAACAATCGTGGACGCGATCGCAACCGCGACCGTAACCGCGATCGCGCACCTCGTGAAGAGCGCGAACCAGTAATTAGTGAAGACGATGTCCTGGTTCCAGTTGGAGGATTGCTAGATATTCTCGATAGCTATGCATTTATCCGCACAGCTGGTTATTTACCAGGTCCAAACGATGTTTACGTTTCATTGCAGCAAGTACGCAAAAACGGTCTTCGTAAAGGTGACGTTGTAACAGGTCAAGTTCGCCAACCTCGAGAAGGTGAAACAAAGGCAAAGTTTAATGCGCTAGTAACTCTTGAAACAGTTAATGGAATGACTCCTGAAGAGTCGCGCAACCGCGTTGAATTCGGCAAGCTGACTCCGCTTTATCCTCAGGAGCGTTTACGTCTTGAAACTGAGCCAAATGTTTTAACTACTCGCGTTATCGATTTAATTGCGCCAATTGGTAAGGGACAGCGCGGACTTATTGTTTCGCCTCCTAAAGCCGGTAAGACAATGGTTTTGCAGGCGATAGCAAATGCAATTACTACAAATAATCCTGAGTGTCACTTAATGGTTGTTCTAGTTGACGAACGTCCAGAAGAAGTTACCGACATGCAGCGCAGCGTCAAGGGTGAAGTTATTGCCTCTACTTTTGATCGCCCTGCAGATGATCACACAACAATTGCAGAGCTTGCCATCGAGCGCGCAAAGCGTTTAGTAGAACTTGGTCATGACGTAGTTGTTCTTCTTGATTCAATTACTCGACTTGGTCGTGCTTACAACATCGCAGCACCGGCATCAGGTCGAATTCTTTCTGGTGGTGTTGATTCAGCTGCGTTGTATCCACCTAAGAAATTCTTTGGTGCTGCTCGTAACATTGAAGATGGCGGATCATTAACGATTCTTGCAACAGCCCTTGTTGATACGGGTTCACGTATGGATGAAGTTATCTTCGAAGAGTTCAAGGGAACTGGAAACATGGAGCTAATCCTTGATCGCAAGATGGCCGATAAGCGCATCTTCCCAGCGGTAAATGTTGTTGCTTCAGGTACACGTAAGGAAGAAATCCTTATGGGCTCAGAAGAGCTCAACATTGTCTGGAAGCTACGTCGCGTATTGCACGCGCTAGAGCCACAGGCTGCGCTGGAACTTCTTCTTGAGAAGATGAAGGGCACAAAATCCAACGTTGAATTCTTGATGCAGATCCAGAAGACAACTTCTGGACCTGACGACTCAAAGTAAGCGTAAATTTCGCAAATCGGAGTCAATCGCCTACGATTTGACCCTGTTAACCAACCGTTTGGTTCACCCGCTAGCCGGGATCCAAACTAAGAAAAAGGAATAACCATGAAGCCAGAGATCCACCCAGAGTACAAAGAGACCCAAGTAACTTGTGGTTGCGGTGAGAAGTTTGTAACTCGCTCAACAGTTGCCAGTGGTTCAATCTATGTTGAAGTTTGTTCTGTATGCCACCCGTTCTATACAGGCAAGCAGCGCATCCTCGACACTGGTGGTCGCGTTGCTAAGTTCGAAGAGCGCTTCGGAAAAAAAGCAGAGACTAAGTAGCTTTTTTAAAAAACCGCATCGCACCCCTTTAGGGTTGCGGTCGCGGTTTTTTTATTTCTCTAACCAATCACAAAGGGAATTAACTAGATAGAAAAGGAGAAGCCAGTGACAAGTGATCGTTTCGCATCTGCACATGAAATGGTGCGCGAGTACGCCGAACTTGAAGCAAAAATGGCCGATCCTTCGATTCATGAAGATCAAAACAATGCCCGCAAGTTGGGCAGACGCTATGCCCAGCTTGGTCCAGTTGTTGCTGGATTTAAAGCTTGGAAATCTGCTGAAGATGATTTAGCAGCAGCAAAGGAGTTAGCTGCAATTGATGAGGATTTTGCATCTGAGATTCCAGCGTTAGAGGCAACTTGTGAAGTAACTGCAGAAAAACTTGAAGAGCTATTACTTCCTCGTGATCCCAACGATGACCGCGATGTTATTTTGGAAGTCAAGGCTGGCGCCGGTGGAGACGAATCTGCGATCTTTGCCGGTGACTTATTGCGTATGTATATGCGATATGCCGAAAAACATAACTGGAAAGTTGAAATTATCGATGCCACCGAAAGTGAAATGGGTGGATACAAAGATATTTCAGTTGCCGTTAAATCAAAAGGTACAGCGGCTCCAGGAGAGTCCCCTTATGCACGCTTGAAATTTGAGGGCGGGGTGCATCGTGTTCAGCGCGTTCCAGAAACTGAAAGCGCTGGCCGTATTCACACTTCAGCAGCCGGAGTCTTAATTTTGCCCGAAGCAGAAGAAGTTGATGTCGAATTAAATATGAACGATGTGCGCGTTGACGTGTACCGCTCTTCCGGGCCAGGTGGGCAATCAGTTAATACAACTGACTCCGCGGTTCGTTTAACCCACGTTCCAACTGGAATTGTCGTTTCTTGTCAGAATGAAAAAAGCCAGCTACAAAATAAGGAGTCCGCACTTCGTATTTTGCGCGCACGTTTATTAGCCGATGCTCAAGAAAAAGCTGAAGCAGCAGCCTCTGCTGAGCGAAAGAGTCAAGTGCGTACCGTGGATCGTTCTGAACGCATTCGCACATATAACTATCCAGAAAACCGAATCAGTGATCACAGAGTTAATTACAAAGCTAATAACTTAGATTCAGTAATGAATGGCGATCTGGACGACATGATTCAAGCGCTACTGGATGCAGATAAAGCTGCACGTTTGGCAAGCACGAACTAATTACGATGGAAATAAAATCCCTGCTGCGTATTGCAAAGTCTCAGTTAGCAGAATCTCAGCTTTCCGAAGTAGATGCCGAACATTTATTGGCTCATGTACTAGGACTCTCACGCATGGATCTTCACAATCCTGTATTGGTGGAATCAACTATTGCCACTATCAGCGATACCGATGTAATTGAAGAGCAGTTTTTTGCTTTGCTTGATCGTCGTCTAAACCATGAACCACTTCAGTATTTAACCGGTCTTGCACCGTTTAGATATTTAGAGATTGAAGTCGGTCCAGGAGTTTTGGTTCCGCGCCCTGAGTCTGAGCTCTTAGTGGAAGCAGTGTTAAAACATATTGCAAATTTGCCAGCGCCAGTGAGCATTATTGATTTAGGTGCCGGATCTGGTGCGCTTTCATTGGCTATTGCAACAGAGGCGCCAACTGCACGTGTTATTGCCGTTGAGAAATCAGCAGAAGCATTGGTCTGGTTAAAGAAAAATGTTTCAGTTATCGCCGAAAATGTTCGGGTCGTTGAAGGCGATGTTGCTGATGTTTTGCCCGGAGTGAAATGTGATGTTGTTATTGCCAATCCTCCATATATTCCAGATGAACAACCATTGCCCCGCGATGTTCTTGGTTTTGAACCACATATTGCCCTTTTCGGAGGCCCGACAGGATTGGAATTACCTCGCAGGTTCATTGCGGCCGCTGCACGTTTATTAAAGCCAGCCGGTGTTTTAGTTATTGAACATACCGAAGAGCAGGCAATTGCAATTGCTGGTGAGTTAGCCGTAGATTTCGAAGATATTGCAGTGCATGATGACCTAGTTGGTCGTCCACGTTGGACTAGTGCGGTCAGGAGGTAATCATGGGAAAAGAAGTTGATCTCAAAAAAGGCGAAATAGGCCGTCACGTCAATAAAGCTCTTAAGGCAATCGCCGATGGTTACATCATCGCTATTCCACTTGAACATAGTTATGCATTTGCGTGTGATGCATTTAGACAAGATGCCGTACGTGCGATGCATGTTTTGCGCGGTGATGCATTATTTACCGCTGCTCAAGTTGCAGTTGGAAGTGCAAAGACTGCCCAAGGAGTTGTCCGTGAAATCACTCCGGATATTGCTGCACTCATGAAGAAGTTTTGGCCAGGACTTTTATCGCTCAACTTGAGACCTCAGATGGGTTTGAGTTGGGATTTAGGCGATAACAATCAACTAGATCGCATAAGTATTCGCGTTCCTAAAAATAAATTCGCTAAAGCTTTGCTTACTGAGAGCGGTCCATTAGCTATTGCAAGTGGCGCGCGAATTGGTCGTCCAACACCCAAACTGCTAAGTGAAGTTTTTGTTTTGGATTCTGACTTAGCCTTCCAATTCAATAATGGAAAACTACGCAATGGTCCTGCCTCAACAGTTGTCGAAGCCGATCAAGAAGGTATTCGAGTGCTACGAATTGGGGCGATTTCCTTGGAGGAAATTCAGGCAATTGTTCCTTCAGCGGCGCTTATTTAGGCTCTCCCCGATAAGATTAGGTCATGTCTACTTACTATGGCCCAGATTTCGAAGCGTTAAGCAACCAAGATCCAGAGATTGCAGCAGTTCTCTTATCTGAACTTGCACGTCAACAGAGCAATCTCCAATTGATCGCATCCGAAAATTTTACATCTCGGGCGGTATTGGCGGCGATTGGTTCGACACTTTCAAATAAATACGCAGAAGGTTATCCCGGTAAGCGCTATTACGGTGGTTGCGAAGAAGTAGATAAAGCAGAAAATCTTGCAATCGAACGTGCCAAATCACTCTTTGGCGCAGATCATGCCAACGTTCAACCGCACTCAGGCGCCAGCGCAAATATCGCGGTGTATCAAGCATTTACTAAGCCAGGTGACACAGTTATGGCCATGTCATTGCCCCACGGTGGTCACTTAACTCATGGATCGGCTGTTAACTTTTCAGGTAAGTGGTTCAACATTGAGTCATACGGAGTTCGAAGCGACAATGAATTAATCGATTATGACGAACTACGCGAGAAAGCAATCGCGTCAAAACCAAAGATGATTTGTTCGGGCGCAACTGCTTATCCATCTCTTATTGACTTTGAGAAAATCCGTGCAATCTGTGACGAAGTCGGTGCAATCATGTGGGTCGATGCGGCTCACTTCATCGGTTTAGTCGCCGGTAAAGCAATCCCTTCACCAGTTCCTTATGCAGATGTGGTTTCATTCACGACACATAAAGTCTTACGTGGCCCACGTGGCGGAATGATTTTGGCCAAGGCCCAACATGCAGCGGCAATTGATAAAGCAGTATTTCCAGGAATGCAAGGTGGACCAATCATGTCTACCGTAGCTGGCAAGGCTGTGGCCCTTGCTGAGTGCGCAACTCCTGCTTATCAAAAGTATGCAAAGGACGTAATCGTTAATGCACAAGCATTAGCTAAGGCTCTTGAATCTGAAGGAATGCGAGCGGTGTCTGGTGGAACTCAAACCCACCTTGCTTTGATGGATATTCGCAGCACTGGTGTTACAGGCAAAATCGCTGATGAGCGTTGCGGAGCTGCGGGAATAGTTATGAATAAAAACTCGATTCCAAATGATCCAGAAAAACCTGGAATTACAAGTGGTATTCGCGTCGGAACACCAGCTACTACAACGCAGGGAATGGGCGTTGAAGAAATGAAGCAGATTGCACAACTGATTTCACGTGCAATCAAGACCGATGATGCAGCTGCACATGCTGGCATTAAGAGCGAAGTGCACGCGCTGACATCACGTTTTCCTATTTACCAGGCATAAGAAAAGCCAATGCGTGAGTATTTAGTAACTCTGCTTATTTCGGCAGCTTTGTGTTATCTCATTACTCCTCTTGTGCGATCTCTAGCGATCAGATTTGGTGCAGTTGCTGCAATTCGTGGGCGGGATATTCATACGACGCCAACTGCGCGTTGGGGTGGCGTTGGCATGTGGTGTTCAATGGCGATTACCTTCATGATTGTGAACCATCTTCCACTCGTCGGAAAATCATTTGGCCACGAGACGCAAGGCATTTTCTTAGCATCAACTGCGATTGTGCTTTTAGGAATGGCAGATGATCGTTTTGAATTGGATTCTTTAACGAAGTTGGCGGGCCAAGTATTTGTTGCTGCAATCTTGTTGTTATATGGAATTCAAATTCTCTGGCTCCCTATTAACGGCGTAATTACGCTTCCACCAAGCATCGGTCAATTGATGACTGTATTAATTGTTGTAGTAACAATTAACGCCGTTAATTTCATTGATGGAATGGATGGGCTTGCTGCAGGCGTCGTTGGAATTGCAGGGATCGCATTCTTCGCTTTCGCATATCTCTTAGCGGTGGATTTCGGTTTTAGCCGAGCCGGTGCGCCATCGCTAACCACTGCAGTATTAGTGGGTATTTGCATAGGTTTCTTACCCCATAACGCACATCCAGCACGGATTTTCATGGGCGATAGCGGATCTATGTTCTTAGGACTATTGCTGGCCTCGGCGGCAATTACATTAACTGGCCAAGTCGATCCCAACGCAATTTCTGCAGAATCTACGGGACCAACTTTGCTGCCACTGTTATTACCATTTGCTGTTCTTGCGGTTCCATTGGCTGATTTACTACTTGCTGTTGGCCGTCGAGTAAAAGCAGGAAAGTCTCCATTTTCTCCAGATAACCAACATCTCCATCACCGACTCTTGAGCGCTGGAAACTCGCAACTCAAAACGGCATTTATTTTATATATGTGGACTGCAACAATTGCTTTTCCAGTTACAGTCTTGGCATTTGAACCTTGGTGGGTTGCACTGATAGTGGCTTTCCTATTAATCTCAATAACAATTACAGTTTCAAAGTTTCCCGCCAAGAAAAAGAAAGTTGAGAAAATAAGCGCATGAGCAGTAATGAATCCAAACTTTTGAGGGCTGCTTTTATTCCAACCTTCTTAACAAGTGGATTTGCAATTCTAATATCTACTTTTGTAAGAGGCTTTTCAGGTTTTCTCGGTGCTGTTCTTGCACAGTTCGTTGTCATAATCTTTTTCGTAATTCACATTGCAGTTTCACGCATGACAAGAAATCTTGATCCCATCTCAACTATGGCAATGGCCCTGTTTTCATATTTCGCAAAGCTCTTTGCTCTGGGCCTACTACTTTGGGCCATCGCAAAGTACACAGATCGCGCCACCGTTGATCGCGCCGCCTTTGGCATCACCGCCGTTGCGCTCACAGTGGCCTGGCTTTGGGGCGAGATTGCCAGTTTCATGAAGTTGCGCCTACATTTACCTTTGCCGGGTCAAAACCAGGCTGGATCAAAGGAGTAGTTCATGGCCAATCGTGAAGAAAATGCAATGTGGTCGATCTTTGGCTACCTTCTTTCAGGCCTGCTCTTTTGGGGCGGGGTTGGCTATGGCCTTGATAAGTGGCTGGGTACTACCTATCTGACGCTGATTGGACTACTCGTCGGAATAAGCGGGGCTGTTTATCTGGTCTGGCTGCGTTTTGGCCGACAGTGAGCCGTCACACCTTCTAGCCACGGCCCGCGGATTTCTCAACTTCACCTGGTTTCGCATAAGGTTGCACCCGTCTTACCTTCCCTGCAGTACCCCGTAGCAATCGATTCCACAAGAGGAGTAAGCGTGCGCGTTTTATTGCGTTCAGGCGCAGAAGGTGGCGGATTCGTCCCACCTAGCAGCAACGACTTCGAGCTACCTCCAATCTTTGGCCACAACATTTACACCACCAAGCCCATTGCATTGGTTTTCTTGTCAGTAATTTTAATTTCAGTTTTTTTCATTATCTCTTCACGCAAAGCAGCAATTGTTCCTTCTAAGCTGCAATTTGCCGGCGAATCCGTGTATTCATTTGTTCGCAATGATTTAGCTAAAGATGTTATTGGCCATGATTTCATGCGCTTTGTGCCTTATTTATTCACCCTCTTTACTTTTATTCTTGTAAACAATCTTTTTGGAATCATTCCTCTCTTGCAGTTCCCATCTATGTCACGTGTTTCATTCCCGTACATTTTGGCGCTCTCTGTTTACTTGGTTTTCCATTACGTAGGCGTTCGCAAGCAAGGTGCTGTTAAATATTTCAAGGACATCATGTTTATGCCTGGTGTTCCAAAAGCTGCATACATTTTGATTACACCTCTTGAAATTCTGACATTTTTCTTGGTGCGTCCACTAACGCTTTCACTTCGTCTTTTTGCAAATATGTTTGCGGGCCACTTGTTGTTGCTCGTGTTTATCTTGGGCGGAGATCATCTGCTTCAAGGTGTTATTGGTTTGAAGTTGATCAGCCCATTTGCCTTCGGTATCGGCATTGTGTTGACCTTCTTCGAATTCATGGTCCAATGCTT
>CAIJYZ010000102.1 GCA_903825015.1 uncultured Actinomycetes bacterium | reverse complement strand
GATCAGCAAGGTTTGCTGCCGCAGCTAGCGCACCATCTGTAATTGAAACGCGGTGGTGAGTTTCGTAGCGATCGCGAAGACCCTTCAAGATCTCAATTGTGTGTGCAACTGATGGCTCTTTCACTTGAATTGGCTGGAAACGACGCTCAAGTGCTGCATCCTTTTCAACATGCTTGCGATACTCATCAAGAGTTGTTGCACCGATTGTCTGTAATTCACCGCGTGCAAGCATTGGCTTCAAGATGCTGGCTGCATCAATTGCACCTTCTGCAGCTCCGGCACCAACAAGGGTATGGATCTCATCGATGAAAAGAATAATGTCGCCGCGAGTTTTGATCTCTTTAAGAACCTTCTTTAGGCGCTCTTCGAAATCTCCGCGGTAACGGCTTCCTGCAACAAGTGCACCAAGATCTAGTGAATACAGTTGCTTATCTTTCAATGTCTCTGGGACATCGTTTTTGTAAATAGCTTGTGCAAGACCTTCAACAACTGCAGTCTTACCAACACCTGGTTCACCGATTAGAACTGGATTATTTTTTGTACGACGTGAAAGTACCTGCATCACGCGTTCGATTTCATTTTCGCGGCCGATAACTGGATCAAGCTTTCCTTCGCGGGCAGCTTGTGTCAGGTTGCGACCAAATTGATCAAGAACTAATGATGTTGATGGTGTGCCTTCTGCAGGTCCACCTTGTGTAACTGCTTCTTTACCTTGGTAACCAGAAAGTAATTGAATAACCTGTTGACGAACGCGATTAAGATCTGCGCCGAGCTTTACAAGAACTTGTGCGGCAACGCCTTCGCCTTCACGAATGAGACCAAGCAAAATATGTTCGGTACCGATGTAGTTGTGACCCAGCTGCAACGCTTCACGTAGTGAGAGTTCAAGAACTTTCTTTGCACGTGGAGTAAATGGAATATGTCCGCTAGGTGCTTGCTGACCTTGTCCGATGATCTCTTCAACTTGTGCGCGAACGCCTTCAAGTGAGATGCCAAGAGATTCCAACGCCTTAGCTGCGACGCCTTCACCTTCATGGATTAAGCCGAGCAAGATGTGCTCAGTGCCGATGTAGTTGTGATTGAGCATGCGTGCTTCTTCTTGGGCCAGCACAACAACGCGGCGGGCTCGATCGGTAAAGCGCTCAAACATGGGCAGGGCCTCTTTCTTGTTGACTTCTCTTTAGCCTAATACCTACAGGCTTACGCTCGCGAGGTGGATAGCTACTGACTTCTACAACCCAATGGCTGGGCGATTTATGCCCGAGTGGCCCTGTATGTAGGGGCTTTTTAGGCGAGTTTCTTGAGCATTCGGGTATTGCCCAGGGTATTTGGCTTCACCGATTCAAGATCCAAGAACTCAGCCACACCAGCATCGTATGAGCGAAGGAGCTCGGCATAGACCTCGGGGTCTACCGGGGTGCCCTCGATAACTTCAAAGCCATGGGATCCAAAGAACTCGGTTTGGAAAGTAAGACAGAAAATCTTGTTAACGCCAACTTCGCTGGCGCGTTTAACAATCGCTTCGAGAATTGCATGACCAATACCTTGGCGATGCTCATCTTTCTTAACTGCAACTGTTCGAACTTCTGCCAAATCTTCCCAGAGAATGTGAAGTGCTCCGCAACCAACTATGACCCCGTCGAGTTCAGCGACAATAAACTCTTGAACGCTTTCGTACAGCGTTACGGTTTCTTTCGCCAACATCTGACCAGGAGCCGCGTAAGAATCTACAAGTGCTCGAATCGCTTTTACATCAGCGGTCTTTGCAGGGCGAACAACAAGCATTCTTATTCAACCTCTGGCTTAACAAGTGGGAACAAAATTGTTTCGCGGATTCCAAGACCAGTAAGTGCCATCAACAATCGATCGACGCCCATTCCCATTCCACCCATTGGAGGCATACCAAACTCCATCGCGCGCAAGAAATCCTCATCGACCTGCATAGCTTCAAGGTCACCCTTTGCGCCAAGTGTCGCCTGCTCGATTAATCGATCACGTTGAATAACTGGATCGATTAACTCTGAATAACCAGTAGCTAATTCGAAGCCATCAACATAGAGATCCCATTTTTCAGCAACGCCAGGAATTTCACGGTGTGCACGAACAAGTGGAGATGTATCAACTGGGAAACCCATAACAAAAGTAGGTGCAATTAATTGATCTTTAGCAACATGTTCAAAGATCTCTTCGGCAAGTTTTCCGGTAATCCACTTTGGATCAATCTTCATGCCAAGTTTTGTAGCAATAGTTTTTAACTCATCGATTGGAGTCAGCGCTGTAACGCTTTGGCCAACGCCCTCAGAGATAGCGTCATATAAGGATATTTCGCGCCATGTTCCACCGAGGTCGGCTTGGCGACCGTCATGGTGTGTAACAACGTGAGATCCAGCAACTGCCATCGCAGCGTTTTGAACAAGGTCACGGGTTAAGTCGGCGATTGAACGCCAATCTCCATATGCCTGGTAACTCTCGATCATTGCAAACTCAGGTGAGTGCGAAGAGTCAGCGCCTTCATTGCGAAAGTTTCGGTTAATTTCAAAGACTCGTTCGATACCACCAACGACGCAGCGCTTTAAGAAAAGCTCTGGGGCGATACGCAGATAAAGATCCATGTCGTAGGCATTCGAGAAAGATTTGAATGGACGTGCAGCTGCGCCGCCATGCATAACCTGCAACATTGGTGTTTCTACTTCAATGAAGTTTTCATTGTGGAAAGTCTCGCGAAGTGAACGCATAACCTGAGGACGCAAACGTGCGTTTGAACGGGCTTCAGGGCGAACAATTAAATCTACGTAACGCATGCGAACGCGAGTTTCTTCAGACATTGGCTTGTGATCATTTGGCAATGGGCGTAATGATTTAGAAGCTAGCTTCCAAGAGTTAGCAAGAATCGAAAGTTCGCCACGCTTTGAAGTAATGATTTCACCAGTAACAGAAACAATGTCACCTAAATCGATATCTGATTTCCAAGAATCAATGGATTCCTGTCCGACCTTATCTAGTGAAAACATGGCCTGAAGTTCAGTGCCATCACCCTCACGCAAAGTTGCAAAGCAAAGTTTTCCGGTATCGCGCTTAAAGATTATTCGACCAGTTAATGATTCGATATCACCAGTTGCTACATCGATTTCAAGGCCAGTGTATTTTTCGCGGATCTCTTTTAAAGATTTAGTGCGTGGCACAGAAACTGGATAGGGCTCAACACCATCGGCAAGCAAGGTAGCCCGCTTTTCGCGGCGGATACGAAGCTGCTCTGGCAGATCCTCTTCAATAGGTGCGTTTTCTGTGCTCATAATGGGCCGAAGTCTACCTAGTTAGGCATTTCGTTCGTGAATCAGGCGAAGGCCAATCAGCGT
>CAIJYZ010000101.1 GCA_903825015.1 uncultured Actinomycetes bacterium | reverse complement strand
GTTTCGGTAAAGATCCAACCAAATGAGTTTGCAGCCAGTGGAATAAATGGCAAGGAAACCATTGCTGGATAGAACCATTTGCCCTTAGGTGTTCCACCTTTGCGCATCTGCCATAAGCCAAGGAGAGCAAAGAAGACACCAAGGAATCCAAAGCCCATCATCAATCTAAATGACCAATAAGCAAGTGGAATATTTGGCGTGTAGTTGCCTGCGCCATATTGTTTTTCATACTTAGCTTCAAGGTCATTAACACCTTCAACTACACCGTTGAAATTACCGGTAGACATGAAGGAGAGAACAGATGGAAGACCAATCTGGAATACAGATTTGGATCCATCCAAAGTTCCTAGAGTAAATAGCGAGAACGGCGCGTTGGCTGATGAGTCGTAGAGTGCTTCAGCTGCAGCCATCTTCATTGGTTGCTGATCTGTCATTACGCGGGCAGTTAGGTCGCCAGAAACTCCAACAAGGATAAAGCTAATCACCATGGTGATAGCGCCAAGTTTGAATGTTCCACGGGCCATTTGTAAATCTTTGCCCTTAATGATGAGAAATGCTGAGATACCAGCAACAAAAGCACCCGCAGTAAAAGCTGCAGATGGAATTGTGTGGAAGAAAGTTGCCAGCGCAGTCTTTTGTGTTAGAACTTCAATAATATTTGTGAGCTCTGCACGATTCTTAGCTGCGTTGTAAGTAAAAGCAACTGGGTGTTGCATCCAAGAGTTTGCCGCCAAGATGAAATAGGCAGAAAGCAAAGTTCCCGTTGCTGCAATCCAAATTGTTGCTAGGTGGAGTTTCTTAGATAGGCGATCCCATCCGAAGATCCAAAGGCCAAGGAATGTTGATTCCATGAAGAATGCGAGTAAGCCTTCCATCGCAAGTGGTGCACCGAAGATGTCACCAACAAAGCGGCTATAGGAAGACCAGTTCATTCCGAATTGGAACTCTTGAACGATTCCGGTAACTACACCGATGGCAAAGTTAATGAGAAATAACTTGCCGAAGAATTTCGTGGCACGCAGATATTGCAGCTTGCCAGTGCGATACCAAGCAGTCTGTAGGCCTGCGACCATAAAGCCCATGCCGATTGTGATTGGTACGAATAAGAAGTGATAAACAGTTGTGATGGCGAATTGCCATCTAGCTAGATCTAAGGAGTTCATGGAACTCATTTCCCCGATTCTGAGCCGCTCTACCGGCTCGCTGCCAATTTTGCTTGACCCCGGAAAAAGATTTCTTAAAAACCGCTGTGTTAGCCCTCACCCTCATATTTTCACGCTCAAAAAGCTGAGGGGCACCACTACCTTCTCGGTCAATTGGCGCAGCACCTACCGCTCGCGATACCCTTTCGCCCTGTCCTTTAAGGGCTACAAGAAATTCACTCAAAGATATAAAAGGAGTACCGCTGTGGCATCAACATGCGATATCTGTGGCAAAGGGCCCAGCTTCGGCAATAACGTTTCACACTCACAGGTAAAGACACGTCGCCGTTGGAATCCAAATATCCAGCGCGTACGCACTTTGGTTAAAGGTTCAACCAAACGTCAAAACGTATGTACTTCATGCCTCAAGGCTGGAAAAGTAACTCGTTAATTAATTTTTAATTGAAATGGCGCCAGGTATCTGGCGCTTTTTTCATTTCTAGGCCAATTACCCCAGAGCCATCGCTTACAACGCCAACGCATAGGCCGGGAAGATCAACACCTGTTGCAAGAAATACATGATCTTCTCCCCCGGCAAAAATCCATTGCCAGAGGTCAACTTGGGCGTTATCTGCAAGCTCTTTCAACTGAGCAAATTCACTGTCTCTTTCAAAAGCCTTTGCATCAAAAACCAATTGCACCTTTGAAGCTTGAGCAATTTGTTGGGCCTGAATAATTAATGCATCACTAACGTCGCACATTGAATGCGCACCATTATTTGCAAAAGCCACAGCCATTGAATAATCAACGGTAGGGGCGCAGAACTCATCGACTGCATAGTTCTCTAAATCATTTAACTCAGTTTTTTCAATGAAAGCCAAACCAGCCGCTGACCAACCTGGCAATGAGGATAGAAAAATCAAATCTCCCACTTGAGCACCAGCACGTGTGATGGCTGCATCTACCTGGCCAAGTGCGGTCATAGAAATTACTTTGACCGGCCCACGAGTTAGGTCTCCACCAACTACTACTGCCCCACAGCTACTGGCTTCATGTTTAATGCCTTCAGCAAGCTCGGTAATCCATTCCAGAGATTCATCCCCAGTTAAGGTAACGGCTACAACTAAGTAGGTCGGTGTAGCACCCATTGAATAGACATCGGCCAAGTTTGCCGCCGTTATTTTGCGCCCAATTTCAAAAGCTCCTGACCATTGGCAGTTGAAGTGCGTACCTTCAATGGCCATGTCCGTTGTGATGACGGTGTGCGCACTTGTTGCAACAACGGCGGCATCATCGCCAATCCCAACTGTGACACCTCGGTGATTTGAACCGAAGATCTCTGCAAGTACAGCAATGATCTGGGCTTCATCGAAGTTCATAGGAAAAGAGTAATCGACTAGCCAGTAGCCATATCTCTGAAGTAGCCTTTGTCCACCAACGAAAGGAAACTCTTATGTCAGTACAGGCCTACATTTTGATTCAGACCGAGGTCGGCAAAGCGGGATCCGTTGCAAAGGCCGTCTCGGCAATCGCTGGTGTGACTCTAGCTGAGGGTGTTACAGGTCCTTACGATGTCATCATGCGTGCAGAGGCACCAAGCATGGAAGAGTTTGGCCGGCTTATTTTGTCCAAAGTCCAAGGTGTTGCCGGTATTACTCGCACATTAACCTGCCCAGTTACATATTAATTATTAACTAACTGTGCGCACGCTTTATACAAACGCGCACTTTTGGTCATCTGGCCAGGACATCTTTCATGATTTACTCATTGAAGATTCGTTAATCCTTGCAACCGGTGAAAACGTTAAAGAATTTACGGCCGATACAACTATCGATTTAAAAGATGCCTACGTAATTCCTGCCTTTATCGATGGACATGCTCACCCAATCTTTGCTGGTCGAGAAGCTGCCGGTCCGCGCATTAATGGTCTTAACTGCGTTGAAGAGATAAAGCAAGAAGTAAAAGCTTTCGCTGAAGCAAACCCCCATGTGCCTTGGATTATTGGTGGGGCCTATGAAGCGGCCATTATCGAAGGCGGAGATTTTGATAGCTCTTGGCTAGATGAAGTAGTAAGTGATCGTCCTGTTGTTTTACACGCCGTGGATCACCACACGATTTGGGTCAACAGTAAAGCCCTTGAACTCTCTGGAATCACTAACGCTACATCTGACCCAGAAGGCGGCACCATTGCTAGGCGTAAAGATGGATCTCCAAAAGGCACTTTGCGCGAGCCATCAGCGATAGCCCTTGTTCTAAATTTCGCCCCTGCCAACACAATTGAAAGCGACATTGCTGCGATTAAATATGCATGTGGTGAATATAGAAAAGTTGGTGTAACTGCTGCCATTGATTCGTGGTGTGAAAAAGATATGGCCCGCGCATACATAGCTGCCGCGCAATCTGGAGATTTAACCATCCCCTTCAATCTATCTTTTCTTGCTACTCCCAGTACTTGGTTTGGCGATATCGATGAATTCAATGAGCTGCGTCAGCAATGTCTTGACCTTGATAATCCTGTCTTATTGCAAGGCAACAGTATTAAATTTTTACTTGATGGCGCGCTATCAGCAGGTACCGCTCATCTAACGCAACCATATTTAGATGACCCAACATCGTGCGGAATCGCAATTTGGAGCGATGAAGAACTGCTCAATGCCTTGGTTGCATATGATGCTTTGGGTTTTCAAGTTCATCTACATGCTATCGGTGATGCCGCAGTTAAACAGGCTTTAAATTCAATTGAAGCAATGCAACAAGTCAATCCAGATTGGGATCGCCGCCCTGTCATTGTTCACGCTCAATTAATCTGCGATGAAGATCTTCCCCGCTTTGCAAAATTAGGCGTGATTGTCAATGTCCAACCGCTCTGGTGCTATCTGGACCCGATGAATAAAGAGCTAATTGCACCGCGCATAGGCGATGAAAGAAACAGCCTTCAATATCGACTTCAATCATTAATCAAAGCCGGTGCAATGATTGCTTTTGGAAGTGACTGGCCGGTGACAAGTCACATACCAATGCAAGCCATCAATGTGCCCGTCACGCGAACAAATCCCGCTGCTGGTAGCAATGATGCATGGAACATAGAAGAGGCCATTACTAAAGAGCAATCACTTACCTTTTACACTAAAAATGCCGCCTACCAAATGTTTCGAGAAAACCAATGCGGCTCTTTAGAGGTCGGT
>CAIJYZ010000100.1 GCA_903825015.1 uncultured Actinomycetes bacterium | reverse complement strand
CCTGTTGCGCCAACGTTTCCGTCAGCACCGTTTGTTCCATTCGAACCAGCAGCTCCTGTTGCGCCAACGCTTCCGTCAACACCGTTAGTTCCGTTAGTTCCAGCGGCTCCTGTTGCACCGACGTTTCCATCAACTCCATTGGTTCCGTTTGTTCCATTCGAACCAGCAGCTCCTGTTGCACCTTGTGTTCCAGTTGCGCCTTGTATTCCAGTTGCGCCAACTGATCCATCAACACCGTTGGTTCCATTTGTACCAGCAGCTCCCGTTGCACCTACTGATCCTGTTGCACCAATTGCACCTGCAATTCCAGTTGCACCCACATTTCCATCAACTCCGTTAGTTCCGTTTGTACCAGCAGCTCCCGTTGCACCTACTGATCCAGTCAATCCAGTTGCGCCTTGAATTCCTGTTGCACCAACGTTTCCGTCAACACCGTTAGTTCCAGAACTTCCCGTTGTACCAACAGATCCTGTTAATCCAGTTGCTCCTTGAATACCTGTGGCTCCAGTTAATCCTGTTGCACCATTGTTTCCATTTACCCCATTAGTTCCGTTGGAACCTGCAGAACCTGTTGCGCCTTGTGCGCCAGATGCCCCCGTTGCACCGGTTAATCCAGTTGCCCCTTGAATTCCAGAACTTCCTGTTGCACCAATTGCACCTGCAGTTCCAGTTGCACCAACATTTCCATCAACGCCGTTAGTTCCATTTGTACCAGCAGCTCCCATTGCACCGACTGATCCTGTTAAACCAGTTGAACCTTGGATGCCCGTTGCACCGGTTAATCCAGTTGCGCCTGCAGTTCCAGTTGCGCCAACGTTTCCATCAATACCGTTTGTTCCAGTCGAACCAACTGCACCAACTGCACCGGTTAATCCTGTTGCACCAACGACTCCATCAACACCGTTTGTTCCATTTGAACCAACAGCACCTGCTGCACCGGTTAATCCTGTTGCACCTTGAATTCCTGATGCGCCGGTTGCACCAACTGCACCGGTTAATCCTGTTGCACCAACTGCACCAGTTAAACCAATAACTCCTTGCGCACCACTTGCACCCGTTGCGCCTTCAACACCGATACTTCCTGTTTCGCCGCGGGCGCCAATTGATCCAGCTACACCTGCAGGACCAGTAGCTCCTCCACTCCCAGTCGCACCAGTTAAACCTGTTGAACCCGTTAAACCTGTTGCACCCGTTAAACCTGTTGCACCCGTTAAACCTGTTGCACCGTTGGCACCTGTTGAACCAGTTAAACCCGTTAAACCAGTTGCACCGTTAGAACCTGATGAACCAGGCGCACCAGATGCACCGGGTGCTCCATCGGTTCCTTTGATTCCTGTTGCGCCATCAACTCCATTAGCGCCAGTTTTGCCTGTTAAACCTTGGTCACCTTGATTTCCCTTTTCACCTTTTGCTCCATCGCTGCCATCAATTGCAACAGCTAATTCTTTTGAAGCTGGAATGCGAAGTGAGATAACTGCTTTCCAAAGACCTTTAGCTTTTGGTCCATAGAGATTCGCATTTTTCAAATCGATATAGAAATCTCCATCAATACCAATGTTTTTTGCCGGAATTCCGTTCCCGCTAAGAATCGTGTTAGGAATCGAAGTTGAAGAACGACCTGCTTTTTTTATTACCACTGAAGTTTTTCCTGCAGGAAATGCTTGTGGTGTACTAATCAGTGAAACAAGAAGAGTAAAAATAACAAATTTTGTTTTGCCATTCATGGGAAGCCCGGTTTCTAGAACTCTGGGAAAGCTCTGTGAACCAGTGTGAAACAGTTAACAAACGGGCTAAATAGGGTGTTCCAAGTAACGTTTTGCGCTCAGACATTGGGAAGCCCCCGTAAAAATCTTAAATACTCACACAGTGTTTTAAGCCATGCCCATTAATTTATTCAGCATCGAGGAGTTAATTACGGGTAGTCGATGACGTGGGGTCACAGACAGTTCCGCTAGATGGAAGGAAGGCATGAAAATGTCATCAAGAAAAAAGATCGCAGCAGTTGTAATAACTACTGTTGCACTTTCAGTAGGCACAGTTGGTGTTGCATCAGCAACACAAGGCAAGTCATCAGCAAAGTCAGTTTCTGTGAAGCAGACAACTACAAAGACAACCGTTAATGCAATTGCTAATCCAATGGCTGGCGGCGGTATCGGAAGAATGGGCGATGCAGAAGCAGAGTTAAAAACTGTTCTCGCAGGGCTTGTTACTAAGGGAACAATCACACAGGTGCAATCTGATGCAATCACTGCAGCTCTAACTGCAGCGCGCACAGCTCACGAAGCAACAGAAGGTGCAGATCAAGCAGCAATGGATGCAAACCGTGTTGCACGAGATGCAGCTATCGCAACTGCAATCGGTAAAACAACTGCAGCAATCCAAGCTGAACTAGCTACAGGCAAATCACTCGGAGAAATTGCTGGAGCTAATCGCGGTGCTCTAATCACCGCACTTGTCGCACTTGAAACTAAAGAAATCGATTCAGCAGTTACTGCGGGAAAGATCACTGCAGTTCAAGCAACAACATTGAAGGCCGGATTAACTGCACAAGTAACAGCACAAGTTGATGCTGTTCGTCCAGCAATGGGTCCAGGAATGGGCGCACCAAAGGGTCCAGGAATGGGCATGGGCGGCGGCAAGGGTGGCCACGGCGGTAATCACTAAGTTCTTCATAGCTAGATCCTCCTAAGGGTACAAAACCCGCCACAGCGATGAGACTGTGGCGGGTTTTCTTTATGCCCTGATTGTTAATGGCAAGATGAGCGCATGAGAATTCATATCGGCAGCGATCATGCAGGGCTTGAATTAAAAGGCGCGCTCGTTGAATATCTGAAATCAAAGGGACATGAAGTTACAGACCATGGCCCACACCAATATGACGCTCTCGATGACTATCCAGATTTTTGTATTCCAGCAGCCAAAGCAACTATAAAAGACAAAGGTTCACTTGGAATTGTTTTAGGCGGTTCCGGCAATGGCGAACAGATTGCTGCAAATAAAGTAAAAGGTGTGCGCGCAGCATTGGCCTGGAGCGTTGAAACAGCAAAACTAGCCAGAGAACATAACGACGCAAATGTTGTTGGTATTGGCGGACGCATGCACACCATCGATGAGTGCAAAGCGATTATTGATGCATTTATTGAAACACCATTTACAAATGACGAGCGTCATATTCGGCGCATAAAAAAGATTGCAAAATATGAAGAAGGCGACGACGATTCTTTAATTCTTTTTATATAGCAAATCTGTAACTTGGTGATCTTTGTCGATCCCTTGTCCCTCAAAACGTGTAACTGGTCGAGACCCTGGCTTATCAATCACTCCCCCAGTAAATAAATCCGAAGCTGCAAAAACTTCCTTAATATTTTCTGCGTATGGAACCCAATCAGTGGCAACATGGATAAAGCCATCTTTTTTCAACTTGGGATAAATCAAGGATAAAAACCCAGCGTTAACAATTCTGCGTTTATTATGTTTTTTCTTTGGCCACGGATCTGGAAAATAAAGGTGAATTCCATCAAGTGATTCATCCTCAAACATATAAGGCAACACAACGTGAACATCATCTTCAATCACGCGAAGATTTCTTAAATCATTTTCGACGATTCGGACAAGCAGCTTGCCAATACCAGGAGGGTGTACATCAACGGCGATATAACCGTTATTGGGGTGATTCTTAGCGATTAATGCAGTCGCCTCTCCCATACCAAAGCCGATCTCCATAATTATTTTCTCTGATGTGGGAAAAATCTCACGCAGGTTAATCTTTTTTGCTTCAACAGGAATTCCATAAACAGCCTGCAGGGCATCTTTTGCTGCCCGCTGGGCTTCGGTAATACGGGAGCCACGGATGCTATAGCTACGTACCGAAGGGCGTTCCATGCCCTAACTCTGTCATGGTTGGATTAGAACCTACAAAAGCGCCCAATACATTTAAGAGGAGTCACAAGTGCCAGGTCTGAATTTGAGCCGTGCTGAAGCAAGAGATCGTGCGGACCATCTTTACGTAAATAGCTATGCAGTAACCCTTGATGTCACAAAGGGCGAAGAGACTTTCTATTCCAAATCTGAGGTTTCATTTACCTGCAACAAACCTGGCTATTCAACATTTATCGATGCTGTTGGTCGTTCAGTTATAAGCGCAACCCTTAATGGCGCAGCGGTTGATGTAAGCAGTTTTGATGGCGAATCCATTTTCCTCACCAACTTAGCTGCCGACAACGTTTTAGTTATCGAAATCGAAGCTGAGTATTCAAAATCAGGTGAAGGCCTGCAACGCTCTGTCGATCCATCAGATGGCGAGGTTTATCTGTACTCACAGGGAGAAACTGCACATATTCGAAATATGTTCCCTTGTTTTGATCAACCCTCCCTTAAGGCTACTTTCACTTTAACTGTCACAACCCCTGGCCACTGGGAAGCAGTCTCTAATAACCCAGTCGAATCCAAGGTTGTACAGGGTGACTTTGTTGAATGGAAATTCACAACAACTCCACGGATTGCAACATATCTTGACGCGCTTATTGCTGGTCCATATTCACATGTTCACGATATCTATAAGGGTCAAAAAGAAATCCCATTAGGAATCTACTGCCGTAAATCAATGATGCAGTATTTGGATCCTGAAAATATTTTTGAAATCACCAAGCAGGGTTTTGAATATTTTGAAAAGGTATTTGGCTTGGCTTATCCATTTGAAAAGTATGACCAGATTGCAGTTGTTGACTTCAACTTTGGCGCAATGGAAAACGCGGGAGCAATTACTTTCCGCGAAGACGTATTGGTTTTCCGCAGCCACATGCCAGAAAAGGCTTATCTATCTCGCGCCAACACAATTCTTCATGAAATGGCACACATGTGGTTCGGCGACATGGTCACTATGTCGTGGTGGGATGACCTATGGCTCAATGAATCATTTGCCGAATGGTCTTCCTATTTAGCTCTATCTGAGGCAACGCGATTTAAAGGCGCTTGGACTGAATTTAATTCAGCCCGCAAAAACTGGGCTTACCGCCAAGATCAGCTTTCTTCTACTCACCCAATCATCGCTGACATGGTTGATATGGAAGCCGTTAACGCCAACTTTGATGGCATTACTTATGCAAAAGGTGCATCAGTCCTGCATCAATTAGTTGCACATGTTGGACGTCCTCAATTTATCGCCGGTCTGCAAAAGTACTTTGCAAAGCATGCTTGGGGTAATACAACTCTTAATGATTTGTTAGTAGAACTCGAAGCATCAAGTGGTCGTAAGTTGGATTCGTGGGTAAACACATGGTTGCAAACTGCCGGTGTTAATACTTTGCGTCCTCAACTTAATATCGATGGCGATACATACAAGAGCCTCGTCATTTCACAGGAAACGCCGTTGATTCCAGCGGGATCACAAGAACTACGTCCACATCGTTTAGCTGTGGGTCTTTATGACATAAGTGGAGATTCATTGAAGTTGCGTAAATCTGTCGAGCTTGATGTAGTTGGTGCAAGCACAGTCGTCACTGAACTTGTTGGAGAAAAAACTGCTGATTTACTACTAATCAATGACCGCGACCTTTCTTATGCAAAATTGCGCTTTGACGATCGCTCCATTGCAACGTTAAAAACACATCTTGGAAAGCTTGATGATGCCCTTGCTCGCGCGCTTTGCTGGGCTTCAATCTGGGACATGCACCGCGATGCCGAGATCTCCTCTGCAGATTTCATTGAAATCGCACTTTCTGGTTTAGCTGGTGAAACCGACGATGCAATCGTCAACATTGTTATCGCACAACTTGGAACTTCTGTTGAAGGTTATGCATCAGATGCCAACCGAGATTCTTACCGTGAAAAACTGGCGCAAGGTTTCTGGGATCTTTTGCAAGCAAGCGCTGCGGGTAGTGATTTACAACTTCTTTACTCACGCGCATTTGCCTCTAATGCCCACACCCAAGATCAAATAACTAAAGTTCGCGAACTTCTAAATGGCAGTGCGCAGGGCTTAAAGGTCGATACTGATTTGCGTTGGTTCTTCCTGATTGCACTTACCGAACGCGGTGCTACAACAACAGCTGAACTCGACGCAGAACTTGCAAACGATAAAACCACTACCGGAAATCTTGCATTCGAAACCACCAAGGCGGCGGCTCCAAATTCAGAGGCTAAGGCCTATGCATTTAACAAGGTGATGGATGAAGATGCAGCGACATCGGTTCGTACCGCTTTAGTTGCAGGTTTCCAGCGTCCAATTCAGCGCCATCTGCTCGTCACATTTGTCGATCTCTATTTCGCAAATCTCTTAAGTGAATGGAATGCCAAGTCATATGAAGGTGCTGCAAAGTTTGTAACTGGGATGTATCCAAACTGGGTTATTAGCCAAAGCACTTTAGATAAAACTGATGAGTGGCTCAATGGCGCTGGTAAGGATTCACCTGCGGTACTTCGTAAATTAGTTAAGGAATCTCAAGACGGAATAATCCGTGCCTTGAAGGTTCAAAAGTTAGATAACTAGTTAATAGAAGTTAGTGAATCAGCATGGCGCTCTTCGCGGGGCGCTGATGCGATCCATGAAATTAACGCGATAACTGCAAAGAGTGCAACGGGAATTACTACATAAGTAAATACTGTTTCGCCAACGCTTAATCCTGGGCCGCTCACAAGACCATCTTCTACAGCTGTCATAAGTAAATGCATGGGTTAAGTGTAAATGCTCTAAGCGGTGGCTGCTGCCACTCCAAAAGGCGCCAGGTATTGCGCCCATAACGCATTAGTTTGGCCAGTTCCAAGAATTCTCCAAGCGGCACCCACTGGCTCGCGCGGAAGCTGGCGCAAACGCCAACCGATTTCTTTTAACTGTTTATCGGCCTTTAAGTGATTGCACTTGTGACAAGCAGAAACAACATTTTCCCAGTTGTGACCACCACCTCGACTGCGTGGAATCACGTGATCGATAGATGTTGCAGGTGCACTGCAATAAACACAACGCCCACCATCACGTGCAAAAATTGCACGCCGAGACAATGGGACTGCGTGACGATAAGGAATACGAACAAATTTATTAAGTCGAATCACCGAAGGAAGTTCAACTTCGCCGCCAGAAAAATGTAGAACCGTTCCGGATTCTTCAATCATTGTTGCGCGATGGTTCAGCACAAGAATCAGTGCACGGCGTTCAGTAATGACACCCAATGGTTCGTAGGTGGCGTTTAAAACCAACGTCCGCGACATAGATTCCCTTCCAGCCCTGTCGGCGATTGCTTTATCTTGCCTCAAAACACCCGAACGCGTGGGTATTGACTGGGGGTATTTAGGTAAAGATTTGGCTAAAGTCAGTGCCTATGAGCGACTCAGTACGTAATGCCCTCGACTGGATTAGCGGCACCCCCCTTCGCGTAGCAATAATCCTTATTACCGCCATGATTGCCCAGGCTTTTGGAACTCGCGCGATTGAACGGGCAATGAATCGTTTAGCTACAGCTGATTTAGTTCCAGGACCACGAAATATTGTTGCCAGACAAAAAGAGCGCGCACGAACAATTGGTGGAGTCTTATCAAGCACAATTAAAACCATTATTTGGGTTGTAGCCGCAGCAATGGTTCTTGGTGAATTTGGATTTAATTTGGGGCCGTTGATTGCTTCAGCTGGAATCCTTGGTGTTGCAATTGGTCTTGGTGCCCAGACATTGGTTCGAGATGTTTTATCTGGAGTCTTTATGTTGGTAGAAGATCAATATGGCGTCGGTGACGAAGTTGATGTTCTTGATGTTCAGGGAGTAGTAGAAAAAGTTGGATTGCGGGTTACATGTGTGCGTGATCCAAGGGGAACGCTTTGGTACTTACGAAATGGCGAAATTCTAAAAGTTGGAAATCAATCTCAATCTGGTTGATTCACCATTGAATTAGCGGCCATCTCTAAATAGGTCCAAAGCTCTGCACGAAGCTCAGGTTTAATATCCATACCATCAACAACTGCATGCATTGCGTTAAGCCAAGCATCGCGAGCTGCACTATCAATATGAAACTCTGCATGGCGCATACGCAAACGTGGATGGCCGCGATTTTCTTGATACGTGGTTGGTCCACCCCAGTACTGTTCTAGAAACCACTGCAACCGCGTAGCTGCGCCTTTCATGTCTGTTTCAGGATACATAGGGCGCAGAATTGGATCTACCGCAACGTATGCATAAAACTGAGAAACTAAATCGGCAAAAAAAGCTTCGCCACCTAGCTGTTCATAATGAGTGCTCATTGTTTAAGGCTAGCCATGTCTTTGCCTTTTCCAATCTGCAATACGTAATAACTTGTTATTAAACAAAGGGCACCACTCACATAAAAGGCCGCTGCATAATCGCCAAACTTAACCCGTACAACTGCCGCACCAAATGCTGCAATCGCTCCGCCGATTTGATGAGAAGCAAATACCCAGCCATATATAACGGTTCCGCGATCAGGTCCCAAAATTGTGCGACACAACATCACAGTCGGCGGCACGGTTGCTACCCAATCAAGTCCATAAAAAATTACAAAGACAAGCGTTGATGGGTGTACCGAAGAGAAGAGAATTGATGGAAGTAAAAACAGAGAAAGTCCGCGCAAACCATAATAGAAAAACAAAAGCTGGCGAGGGTCGTATTTATCAGTCAGCCAACCAGAAAAGATTGTTCCAATAACATCAAAGACTCCGACAAGTGCCAGTAGTGATGCGGCAACAACTTGGCCCATTCCATGATCGTGAGCTGCCGGAATAAAATGCGTTCCGATTAATCCGCTGGTAGATAGTCCGCATACAAAGAATGAACCAACTAGGTACCAAAAATCTTTATGGGCACTTGCCTCTTTCAAAGAGACAATCGCTAAGCGCGCAGCATTCATTCCAGATGACTTTGGGGGCTGCCAATCATCTGGTGCGCCATATGGAAGCAAGCCAAGATCTGCTGGTTTTTCGCGTAGGAATAAAAAGATCATTGGAACCATAAATAGGGAGGCAGTGCCAATTGTTAAGCCAATAGATTTCCAGCCATACATCTCGGACAGATGAGATAAACCGGGCAAGAAGATAAGTTGACCAGTTGCCGCCGCTGCAGTGAGTGCGCCAATTACTAATCCACGACGCTTAACAAACCAGCGATTTGCAACAGTTGCGGCGAAAACTAAAGCCATGGAGCCTGTGCCGATTCCGACAATCACTCCCCATGTTGCTACCAGCTGCCACGGTGCATGAATCTGTGTTGTTAAGAATGCGCCTGTACTAACTGTAGTTAAGGCGGCCATTACTACTTTTCGAACGGTAAATCGCTCCATTAACGCTGCAGCAAAAGGTGCAGTTAACCCATACAGAAGTACGTTAACCGATATTGCTAGTGAAATCTGATCGCGATGCCAACCAAAAGCATCTTGCAGCGGAATTATTAATACAGATGGAGCTGATCGAAAACCGGCAGTTGCTACCAGAGTAAAAAAGGTAACAATGGCTGCTACCCAAGCAGGGTGAAATCTGCGATTACTTGTCAATCTTTGAAACCCTTTGTGAAGCCACCGCCAAAATGGTTACAGGAATTGCAGCAAAGAGGCAGAGCCATCCATAACTCAAAGTTCCGATGATGACACCCGCAATTGCGCCTCCGCCAGCACCAGAAAGATTCATTACTAAATCACTTGCACCTTGAGATGCTGGGCGCATTTCAACTGACACAGATTCAGACAAAAATGCCGATCCTGCAATTAAGGTGCACGACCAACCAAGGCCAAGCAAAAACAAACCAATACCTAAACGCACTGCATCATCGGCCGCAGCAGTTCCGGCAACAACAGTTGAGAGCAGCAAAATGGTGACGCCGATTTGAATTACACGTATTCGGCCTAAGCGATCACTCAGCGATCCCACTAATGGTGAGAATGCATACATACCTAAGACGTGAACACTGATCACAAAACCAATGATTCGTAATGAAACATCAACATGCTTCATGTGAATCGGGGTCATAACCATTACCGACACCATGGCAACGTGACCAATTGCAATTGCACTTATTGCAAAGAGTGCTTTTGGATTAGACCGTATATGGGCAAGGGCGGCTTTTGTCGAACCTTTATGCTGTTTTACGTGCGCCTGTTTTTCTGCCAATAAATATGGATCAGGACGCAAGAACAGCTGGATAACAACGGTTGCGAAAATTAATGTAACCGTCGAAATCATGTAGGGACCGACAAGATTTGGTAAGCCGAAATGTTGAGCTAGGTGGCCTGCAGGATCCATTAAATTTGGACCAGCAACTGCTCCAACCGTAGAACCCCAAACCACAAAAGAGAGTTGTTTTGCGCGAGTTTGCGGTGTTGCAAGATCGATTGCTGCAAAGCGCGCTTGATAACCAGATGCCGATGCAGATCCGACCAAGAAAGTTCCAAGCAACATCAGATAGATATTTTTATGTGAGCCACCAACGATTGCACTGATAGAGCCAATGACTCCAGCGATGTAACCCACCGAAAGTGAAAGTCTGCGACCACCACGTGCAGTTAAACGCGCCAGCGGCAATGCCATCGCTGCGGCTCCAAGAACGGAGAAAGTTTGAGCAAGGCCAGCCAATGTTTCAGAATCAGTAATTGAAGAGACCAACAAAGAGCCCGCTGCAACAGTGCCTGCAACGCCCACGCCATTTAAGACTTGAGCAGTTGCAAGCGTACGAACAACTTTATGTTGCAGCGTTGTATTTGGCATTTACGAAATTAATCTCAACCAAACAGCTGTATCAGTTGGCAATGTGTGTCCAACAACTGGACCACTTGCTACCAAGATTTGTGAGTTAGATGGAAGCTGAATCGCTGCACCAAAGTTGATGTAGCAAGCAAAATCTCCGGGGCGTTCGAAAGCAACAACATCTTTGCCCGCTTCGATCCATTCCATAGGACCATCGCCCAAACCTTCTTCACCTTTACGAATTGCAAGGGCTTCGCGATACATAGATAGCGTTGAACCTTCAACACCATCTTGTGTATCAACTGCGAACTTGCCCCACCATGAAGACTGTGGCAACCAAGCATGATCCGGCTTTAAAGATTCATTGCTTGAAAAACCAAATGCGCCTTCTGGTTTTGATGACCATGGAATTGGAACACGGCAACCATCGCGACCACGATCAGAGAATCCACTCATCTTCCAACGAGGATCAGTTAAACGATCTTCAGGAATATCGCGAACTTCAGGTACGGCTAGCTCTTCACCCTGATACAAATACGTTCCACCAGGAAGTGCCAGAGTCATTAGCGCCGCACTTCGCGCACGCAAAGTTCCGCGGGCTATATTAAATTTCTTAGGATCTCCTTGGCGAGAAATCGTTGTATCACCATGGTTTGTAAGGCCTAAATCAAGACGATCAACTGAACGCACAACATCGTGATTATTAAATACCCATGATGTTGGTGCGCCAACTTCTGCCAACGCATCAATTGAATTCTTAATCTTGGTCTTAATCTCTGTGGCATCCCACAAAGTTGTGAGCATCTCAAAGTTAAATGAATTCTGTAATTCATCCGGGCGTACATACCGTGCAATACGTTCTGCTGGGCTTACCCAAGCTTCTGCAACTGCCATGCGATCTCCTGGATATGAATCAAGGATTTTGCGCCATGCGCGGTAAATATCATGAACACCTTCTTGATCCCAGAACGGTTTGTGTTCGGTCCCAAGCATCGCAGCCGCTGGATCAGTTCTGATATCCGGAAGACCTGCTTCTTTAAACATTCCATGTGCAACATCGATACGGAATCCTGCAACTCCGCGATCGAGCCAGAACTTCAATACATCTTCAAAGTGTTCTACAACTTCTGGGTTTTCCCAGTTAACGTCGGGTTGTTCGACAGCGAACAAGTGCAAGTACCACTGACCTGGTGTGCCATCAGCATTTGTTGTGCGCTCCCATGCTGGTCCGCCAAATACTGCTTCCCAGTTGTTAGGTGGCAAATCACCGTTAGCCCCTTTTCCATCACGGAAAATAAATCTTTCGCGCTCTGGCGAACCTGGTTCTGCCTTAAGAGCTGCTTGAAACCATTTGTGATCACTTGATGTGTGGTTTGGAACAATGTCAACGATTAAACGAATTCCAAATTCAAGTGCTTCTTTAATTAACTGCTCAGCCTGTGCCAACGTTCCATAATCAGGTTCGATATCCATGTAATCAGAAACGTCATAACCATGATCATGTTGTGGAGATGGATACCAAGGAGAAATCCAGATTGCATCTATGCCTAATGATTTTAGGTAAGGAAGACGAGAACGGATGCCTTCAACATCGCCAATTCCATCGCCATTTGAATCAGCAAATGAGCGTGGATAAATCTGATACGTAACAGCGTCGCGCCACCAAGGACGTTCTTTGCGAGAAGCTAATTGGGACATGGTTACTCCGTCTCGAGATATTTAGTAAGGAATTCACGTTCGGCATCATTGATTGGACGCGATTTCTTTGTCTCGGGCGAGACAGTTACTTGCACACTTTTAATGCGGGAAACGAGTTCACCATCATTCTTAATCTCATAGGTCATTCCAAAAGATGAATTTCCAATTGAATGGACCCAGAGTTCAACATCTAAAAATATATTGCCCGTATATATCGGAGCAATGAAATCAACTTCGGCGCGAGCAACAACCATTTCAATCATGCCAGACCAGGCAAAACGCGCCTCTTGAGCATATGTTAAATATGTTGCGTTATTGACATGGCCGATTGCATCTAGATCGTCCCAGCGAACGTATTGTTTGTTATTAAATTTCATTTAGCGAGTTAACTTTCTATACGTGACGCGGTGAGGACGAGCGGCATCTGCTCCAAGTCTTTGGATCTTATTTGCTTCATATGATTCGAAGTTTCCTTCAAACCAGAACCACTTTGAATCACCTTCGTAAGCCAAGATGTGTGTTGCTACACGGTCAAGGAACCAACGATCGTGGGAGATCACTACGGCGCAACCAGGAAATTCAAGAAGCGCGTTTTCAAGTGATCCAAGAGTTTCAACATCAAGGTCGTTAGTTGGCTCGTCGAGAAGCAAAAGATTTCCACCCTGCTTAAGTGTTAGCGCTAGGTTCAGACGGTTACGTTCTCCGCCAGACAAGATTCCAGTTGGTTTTTGCTGATCTGGACCTTTAAATCCAAAACAAGAAACGTATGCGCGTGAAGGCATTTCAACTTGTCCGACCTTAATGAAATCAAGGCCATCAGAAACAACTTCCCACAACGTCTTCTTTGGATCAAGGCCTCCACGAGACTGATCAACGTATGAAATCTTCACCGTTTCACCGATTTTTACATTTCCAGAATCTGGAGTTTCAAGACCTAGCAAAGTCTTAAATAACGTTGTCTTACCAGCACCGTTAGGGCCAATTACTCCAACGATTCCGTTGCGGGGCAATGTAAATGAGAGATCATCGATAAGAACGCGATCGCCAAAGCCCTTAGTCAAATGATCAACTTCAATAACAACATTTCCCAGACGTGGCCCAGGTGGAATCTGAATTTCTTCAAAGTCCAACTTACGCATCTTGTCGGCTTCGGCCGCCATCTCTTCATAGCGTGCAAGACGTGCCTTTGATTTAACTTGGCGACCCTTTGCATTTTGACGGACCCATTCAAGCTCTTCAGTTAAACGCTTAGCGCGCTTTGCATCTTTCTGACCTTCAATCTTTAAACGAGCAGATTTTGTTTCAAGATAGGTCGTGTAGTTACCTTCATATGGATATGCGCGACCGCGATCGAGTTCGAGAATCCACTGCGCAACGTTGTCCAAGAAATATCTATCGTGCGTAATAGCTACAACTGCGCCGGCATATTTATTGAGGTGTTGTTCCAGCCATAAAACAGATTCAGCATCCAGGTGGTTTGTAGGCTCATCGAGCAAGAGCAAATCAGGTGCTTGTAATAAAAGTTTGCATAAAGCTACGCGGCGCTTTTCTCCGCCAGATAAAACAGAGACATCGGCATCGGCTGGTGGACAACGCAGTGCATCCATCGCTTGTTCAAGTTGCGAATCAAGTTCCCATGCGTTGCGATGATCAAGGTGCTCTTGAAGTTCGCCCATTTCGGCCAGCAACTTGTCGTAATCGGCATCGGGGTTGGCCATCTCATCGCTGATTGCATTAAAGCGATCGAGCATCGCAACGGTTTCGGCGACGCCCTCTTTAACGTTATCGATAACGTTTTTGCTTTCATTCAAAACCGGTTCCTGCATCAAAATGCCTACGGTGTAGCCCGGAGTTATGTATGCCTCGCCATTTGATGGCTGCTGCAATCCGGCCATAATCTGAAGGACCGTTGACTTACCGGCGCCATTGGGGCCGACCACGCCAATCTTGGCGCCTGGATAAAACATAATCGTGACGTCATCAAGGATGACCTTGTCACCATGCGCTTTACGCGCCTTCTTCATCGTATAAATGAACTCAGCCATGAGACGAAACCTTATCGTTATGTGTCGGTAGACTTAGCAT
>CAIJYZ010000099.1 GCA_903825015.1 uncultured Actinomycetes bacterium | reverse complement strand
TAGTTCGTCAGCGCGGAACACATTTTCACCCAGGCAAGAACGTTGGACGCGGTAAGGACGACACACTATTTGCATTAGCAGCTGGTGCAGTTGAATTCGGTCGCGCTCGCGGTCGTCGCGTAGTCAATGTTGTGGTTCCGGTAGCTATTTAACAGCTTTGTCTATAAAGGGCGAGCCGTATTCACACGGCTCGCTTTTTTATTTTCTACTAAGAAGGGAGTTCAATCCATGACAACATTTGTTGATCGTGTAACTCTCTACGCCAGCGCCGGAAAAGGTGGCGATGGCTGCGTTTCAGTTAAGCGCGAAAAATTTAAGCCACTCGGTGGTCCAGATGGCGGCAATGGTGGACGCGGTGGAGACATCATTCTTATCGTTGATCCAAGCGTTACAACACTTCTTGATTTTCACCACTCACCTCATCGCAAAGCAACTTCAGGACATCAAGGCTATGGCGATCGCAAGGATGGTCATCAAGGTGAAGATTTAGTTCTCGGTGTTCCAAATGGAACAGTAATTTTCGATGACAAGGGCGAACAGATCGCTGACCTTGTTGGCAACGGCACCGTCTTTGTTGCTGCTCAAGGTGGTTTTGGCGGATTAGGAAACATGGCGTTGTCATCGTCAAAGCGACGCGCACCAGGCTTTGCACTACTTGGTGAACCAGGTGAAGAACGCACACTTTTTCTTGAACTCAAATCAGTTGCTGATATTGCTTTGGTTGGTTATCCAAGTGCCGGCAAGTCATCGCTAATCGCGGCAATTTCAGCGGCCCGCCCAAAGATTGCTGACTATCCATTTACAACCC
This sequence comes from uncultured Actinomycetes bacterium, assembly GCA_903825015.1. GTDB lineage: Bacteria > Actinomycetota > Actinomycetes > Nanopelagicales > Nanopelagicaceae > Planktophila. The sequence continues at coordinate 11,202 of CAIJYZ010000099.1, read as the reverse complement.
TGGTTCCAAACCTTGGTGTTGTTCAAGCCGGTGAAACGAGATTCACTGTTGCCGATGTTCCAGGTTTAATTCCGGGGGCAAGTCAAGGAAAAGGTTTAGGTCTTGAGTTTTTGCGCCACGTGGAACGATGCGTTGCACTGGTACACGTTCTAGATTGCGGAACTTTGGAAACAGATCGAAATCCAGTTCAAGATCTTGAAATAATTGAAAACGAATTAGCGATTTACGGTGGCCTTGAAGATCGCGTACGAATCATTGCACTAAATAAAACCGATCTGCCTGACGGAAAAGCCATGGCAGATATGGTTGAGGACGAACTTCGCGAACGTGGATACGAGGTCTACCAAGTATCTGCTGCTTCGCGCGCAGGTCTGCAAGATTTAACATATGCAATGGCGCGCTTAATTCAAAAGGATCGAGCCGAAGCTGCAGCGCAAGTTCGTACACGCATTATTTTGCGACCAGTAGCAGTTGATGACTCTGGATTTGCAGTGCGAGCAAATGCCGATGGTTCATTCAATGTTCGCGGTAAGAAAGTTGAACGTTGGGTCCGCCAAACTAACTTTAAAAACGCCGAAGCAATTGGTTACTTGGCCGATCGTTTAGCTCAATTAGGTGTTGAAAAGGAACTCTTTAAGCAAGGCGCAGTGGCAGGAAGTGAAGTACGAATCGGTGATGGCATTACCCAAGTTGTATTTGATTGGGAGCCAACGATTGAAGCTGGAGCCGAACAATTAGCGGGCCACCTGCATCGTCGCGGTGAAGACTCACGTCTTGAATCAACATGGCAGCAAACCGAGCGTGTAGATGATGTCTTAAGTGATGACGAAATCGCAAAGCAGTGGGAATACAACGTAGTTGATCCTCACACGCCTAAACTCTCAGATCCTATAGTTGCCGATTCTGAGGATGGAGATGGAAAGTGAGCCGAGAGCAGATTACTTCTGCAAAGCGCATCGTCATCAAGATTGGCTCGTCCTCTCTCACCGGTAAAGCCGGTTCAGCACTTGATGCGCAAGCGGTAAATCAACTTGTAGATGTTGTTGCCGCATGTCGTGCACGCGGGGCTGAAGTTGTTGTTGTTTCCTCCGGTGCAATCGCTGCAGGTTTGGCACCTTTGGGATTATCAGCTCGTCCAAAAGATTTAGCAACGCAGCAAGCTGCAGCATCAGTGGGTCAAGGCCTTCTTATTGCGCAGTACACCCAGAGTTTTAATCGACATGCAATTACTGCATCTCAAGTCTTGCTGACAACTGAAGATGTCGTGCGCCGCTCGCATTACCAAAATGCCCAGCGCACTTTGTATCGATTGCTTCAACTGGGAGTTGTTCCAATCATTAATGAAAATGACACTGTCGGTACTCGCGAAATCCGCTTTGGCGATAACGATCGTTTAGCAGCGCTAGTTGCCTTATTAATCGGTGCAGATTTATTAGTTTTAGTTTCAGATATCGATGCTTTATATGACGCGCCCCCAACACAGGCAGGTGCTAAGCGCATTCACGAAGTTGCAACTATTTCAGAGATCGAAGGCGTAATTCTTGGTGGTGCTGGAAGTGCCGGTGTTGGCAGCGGGGGAATGGTAACTAAGGTTGAAGCCGCCCGCATTGCTACGTCTGCCGGAATCGCAATGTTGCTGACTTCTTTAGAGGATGCCGATAAATCACTTGCCGGTGAAAAATTTGGAACACATTTTCATGCGCAAGCCAGCAAAACCACATCGCGTCTTTTGTGGTTGGCACATGCAACAAAACCACATGGCAAATTGATTCTTGATGCAGGCGCCGTTAAAGCCATTCTTGAACGTGGAGTTTCATTACTTCCTGCAGGCGTTACTGCAGTAGAAGGTGAATTCATTGCAGGAGATGCCATTGAATTGGTTGGACCAGATGGTCAAGTAATTGCGCGCGGTCTAGTTGCATTTGATTCAGAGGATCTACCAAAGATGCTGGGTCGTTCTACTAAAGAACTGGCAGCAGAAATGGGCGCTGAATACGAACGCGAACTAGTTCACCGAGATGATCTAGTTCTTCTCTGAAATAGATTTGAGAACGGGTGCAACTTTGGCACTCTTGCCATCGGCACTTGTTGGTTCATCGCTTAACTTCACGATCACGGTCTTATGTGCTGGATCCATCCAGACAAACTGTCCGTGAAGACCCAACATCAAATTGATTCCTGGGTATGGGTGCCAGACCTGTGCGCCATAGCCCCATCCATAATCAAGAGTTACTGCAGGCGTAGAAATGCGCGATAACCACGCAGCACTAATGATCTTTGATGATGGGTTAATGAGTTCGTAACCAATACGGGCATAGTCGCGGGCCGTGGCATTAAAACAACAGAAAGCTTTTTCAGTTCCACCAACGCGATCGACGTTCCATGTTGCATCATTTGCTGCACCTGCAACTTGCCAGATATTTTGACTATAGAAATCAACCAATGACTGGCCAGTTACTTTCTTAATAATCATTCCAAGCATCTGTGTATCAACAGAGCGATATTCGGCAAAAGTACCTGGATCCTCTTTCATCTTTCGATTGTGCATTAAAAACCAATCAACATCAGTCGATGCATACATCTGAGCAATTGCAACGCCCCAACCGGATGGACCAGTTGGATAATTATCTGAAACTCCAACTCCACCTTTCATGTCGAGTAAATCTTTTATAGTGACTTTATCGAAGGAGGTTCCAGCCTTAAATACTGGCAAGATACTTACAAAGGTATCGCTCTCTTTAATTTTGCCAGCATCAATGAGCTTGCCGATCATTAGCGAGGTCATAGTCTTTGCAACTGAATATGAAGGCAATCTAGTTGTCGCACCCATGCCGTTGTAATATTTTTCAAAAGTAATTGCGCCATCTCTAATTACTAGAAATGCATTGGTATTAGTTGCTGCGATAAATTGATCAAAAGTAATTGTCTGGCCATCGAAACTAACGTTGGCAGGCATCTCTTCACTTCCTGATTTCCACGTAGCTGGCGTTGTTGCAGCCTTAATGGTGTGGGCCGGCATCAAATCCGGAGTCTTAGATGCTGGCGCTAATCCCAACTTAATGGCGGCAATTGGTTCGGGATACCGAATCACTTTAGTTAAACCAAAGAGGGCTACATAAATAACGAGAATGACAACCAGGATTTTTCGGATTAATTTGATCACGGCATGAGCCTAACTCCCGATAGGCTTTACGTCATGAGCGCAACAGAGATAATTAACGCCCTGGCAGATTCTGCCCGCGCTGCTGCCCGCACTTTGAACGTTGCCACAGGGGCCGAGCGCGCCGCCGCCCTTAACGTAATTGCCGATGCAATAACTGCCCGTAGCGCCGAAATCATTGCGGCCAACGAAGAAGATATGGTGCGAGCAAGGGCAGCCGACATCAACGCATCCTTACTGGATCGCTTACTTTTAACTCAGGCACGCGTTGAAGGCATCGCCAATGGAGCTCGCCAAGTAAGTCAGTTACCAGATCCACTAGGAATCACACTTCGTCATTCAACTTTGCCCAACGGAATTGATTTACAACAGATCACCGTACCTTTTGGTGTAATCGGAATGGTCTATGAGGCACGTCCCAATGTCACGGTAGATGCAGCCGTTATCTTGTTGATGTCAGGAAATGCAGCCTTATTGCGCGGGTCTTCAAGTGCGGCATCAAGTAATCAGATTTTAGTAACAGTCATGCGGGATGCGTTGAAGAGCACAAAGATTTCACCCGATGTGATTCAACTTATTCCATCAGATGATCGCGATACGGTAAAAGCGTTGCTCAACGCCCGAGGCAAAGTTGATTTAGTAATTCCACGGGGTAGCGCATCACTTATTCGTATGGTTGTTGATGAATCAACTGTTCCGACAATTGAAACTGGCGCGGGAGTCTGCCATGTCTATATCGATGAGTTTGCAGATCTAGAAAAAGCTGTTCCGATTATTATTAATTCCAAGGTGCAGCGTCCAAGTGTGTGCAATGCCGCTGAGACTCTTTTAATTCACAAATCGATTGCTAAAGAATTCGCACCGATAGCTCTTAAGGCACTTCATGATGCCGGAGTAGTTTTGCATGGGGATTCACAAACTTTGGCGCTAGCCGGATCTATTCCAATAACTGCGGCCACTGAATCCAATTGGTGCACCGAATACGGCACGCTTGAAATGAACGTTGCCATTGTTGATTCCGTTGATGCCGCCAGCGCGCACATTACTAAATACGGCACTCAGCACACTGAAGCCATAGTGACTGAAAATAAGGCCAATGCGCAGCGATTTATTGCTTTGAGTGATTGTGCTGCCGTAATGGTTAATACATCAACCAGATTTACCGATGGCGAACAGATGGGCTTTGGCGCAGAGATCGGAATCTCAAATCAAAAACTCCACGCCCGCGGGCCTATGGGACTTGAAGCAATGACAACCACAACCTGGATAGTTACTGGAAATGGCCAAATTCGCAGTTAGGCTCCAAATTAATTAGACTCACGCCCATGACCAGCCTTTCCCGTGATGATGTAGCAAAGCTTGCTGGCCTTGCTCGAATCCAGATGAGCGATGCCGAACTCGTTGCTCTCTCTAATGAATTTACTGTCATTCTCGATGCAGTTGCTCGTGTGCAAGAAGTAGCTGGCGCAGATGTGCCTGCGACATCTCACCCTTTGCCACTTCGCAATGTATTTCGTCCAGACGTTGTTATTCCTTCACTTTCACCAGCGGATGCACTCTCTGGTGCTCCAGCACAAGAAGAAGCGCGCTTTCGAGTTCCACAGATTTTGGGTGAAGAATGATTCGTAACTCAGCATCAGAGATGGCTAGCAAATTAGCTAGCGGTGAAATTTCTTCAGTTGCGTTAACACAAGCACATCTAGATCAGATCAGCGCAGTTGATGCAGATGTTCACGCTTTTTTACATGTTGATACCGAAGGCGCACTTGCTCAAGCTGCCGCCGTTGATGCAAAGCGCGCCAGCGGTGAAAAACTATCTCCTTTAGCAGGTGTTCCCCTTGCCCTTAAAGATGTAATGGTTCAAAAAGGAATTCCAACAACATGTGGATCAAAGATCCTTGAAGGTTGGCGTCCACCATATGACTCAACCGTTGTTGTAAATCTTAAGAAAAACGGAATTGTTATTTTGGGTAAAACCAATATGGATGAGTTTGCAATGGGCTCATCAACTGAGAACTCTGCTTACGGGCCAACACATAATCCATGGGATCTAACTCGTATTCCTGGTGGTTCTGGTGGGGGATCGGCTGCATCATTGGCCGCTTTCCAAGCACCCCTTGCAATTGGTACCGATACTGGTGGATCAATTCGCCAACCTGCAGCAGTAACTGGAACCGTCGGAGTTAAACCAACATATGGCGGCGTTTCTCGCTACGGTCTAGTTGCATTTTCATCATCTCTTGATCAAGCCGGCCCATGTGCGCGAACAGTTTTAGATGCCGCGCTTTTACATGAAGCCATTGCAGGCCATGATCCAAAAGATTCCACTTCTATTAACGCACCAGTGCCCGCCGTTGTTGCTGCAGCTAAAGCAGGCAACGTAAAGGGAATGAAAATCGGAGTTGTTAAAGAACTCAACGGTGATGGTTACCAAAAAGGTGTTCGCGATCGCTTCGAAGAATCCCTTGAACTTTTGGCTGCTGCTGGCGCTGAAATAGTTGAAGTGTCTGCACCTAACTTTGAATACGCACTTGCTGCTTACTACTTAATCGCCCCATCAGAATGCTCATCTAACTTAGCCCGCTTCGATGCCATGCGTTACGGCCTTCGCGTGGGAGATAACGATGGTGCCTCAGCTGAATCAGTTATGAATTTGACTCGCGAAGTGGGCTTTGGGCGCGAGGTAAAACGCCGCATCATCTTGGGAACATACGCACTTTCTTCTGGTTATTACGATGCTTATTACGGCAGTGCGCAAAAAGTTCGCACACTTATTACTCAGGATTTCAATAAAGCATTTGAGAAAGCCGATGTTTTGGTTTCGCCAACATGTCCAACAACGGCCTTTAAGATCGGCGAAAAAGCCGATGACCCACTAGCCATGTATCTCAATGACATTGCAACGATTCCAGTAAATATGGCTGGAATTGGCGGAATGTCTCTACCCTCTGGTTTGGCCGAAGAAGATGGCCTGCCAGTTGGCTTCCAGATCATGTCGCCCGTTATGAAAGATGATCGTATGTATTCAGTAGGTGCAGCACTTGAAGCGGCGCTACTTTCTAAATGGGGCGCACCTCTGCTTTCAAATATTCCAGCGCTAGCGGGTAGTAAATGAGCCTGACATACGATGATGTAATCGCAAAGTACGAACCAGTACTAGGTCTTGAAGTTCACGTTGAGCTCAATACGCAATCCAAAATGTTTTGTGGCTGTTCAACTATTTTTGGCGCAGAACCAAATACGCAGACCTGCCCAGTTTGTTTAGCTCTTCCGGGTGCGTTGCCAACGGTTAATGAAAAGGCGATTGAATCAACGATCAAAATCGGTCTTGCACTTAACTGTTCTATTGCACCATTTAGTCGCTTTGCTCGTAAGAATTATTTCTATCCAGATATGCCAAAGAACTTCCAGATTTCACAGTACGACGAACCAATCTGCGTAAATGGTTTCGTTGATGTTGAAATCGAAACCGATGAAGGCCCAAAGTCATTTCGCATCGAAGTTGAACGCGTTCATATGGAAGAAGACACCGGAAAGTCATTGCACGTAGGTGGTGCAACTGGCCGCATCCATGGCGCCGAATACTCACTTCTAGATTACAACCGCGCAGGAATCCCGTTAGTTGAAATTGTTACCAAGATTGTTCCGGGCACCGGTAAATATGCTCCTGAAGTTGCACGCGCATATGTGGCTGAACTACGCGATATTTTGCGTTCATTAGGTGTTAGCGATGTAAAGATGGAACAAGGTTCACTTCGCTGCGATGCCAACGTTTCACTTCGTTTAATCGGCGCCCAAACTCTAGGCACGCGCTCTGAGACTAAAAACGTTAACTCACTTCGTTCAGTTGAACGCGCAATTCGCGGTGAAATGATTCGCCACGCAGAGCGTCTAAATAATGGTGAACGCGTTGTGCAAGAAACTCGTCACTTCCAAGAAGATACGGGTTTAACTCGCTCAGGTCGATCAAAAGAGCAGGCCGAGGATTATCGTTATTTCCCTGAACCAGATTTAGTTCCAGTTGCACCCGATGCTGCCTGGATCGAAGAACTGCGTGCAGCATTGCCAGAGCGGCCATCGATTCACCGCAAGCGTTTACAAGAACTGTGGTCGGTTCCGGACAAGGAAATGTCAGCGATGATTAACGCTGATGTTCTAGATGTTGTAGAAGCAACAGTTGCCCTTGGCGCAGATCCAGCTAAAGCACGCAGCTGGTGGTTGGGCGAAATCTCACGCATTGCAAATGAAAAAGATGTTGCAATCAAAGATCTAGATATCACCGCATCCGATGTAGCTGAGATTGTGGCGCTGGTTAATGCTGGCGAACTAACAGATAAGTTGGCGCGCCAAGTTGTTGAAGGCGTTATCGCTGGTGAAGGAAAGCCTGCCGCCGTTATCGCAGCCCGTGGAATTAAAGTTGTTAATGATGATTCAGCGCTCATGGCTGCAATCGAGCAGGCATGTGCTGCTCAACCCGAAACTGCACAAAAGGTTCGCGATGGTCATGTACCTGCAGCCGGTGCGCTTATCGGTGCAATCATGAAAGAGACAAAAGGCCAAGCAGATGCTGCTCGCGTACGAGAGCTTCTACTTGGCCACTTGGGTCAAGCTTAATAATTTATTAGTGAACCATCACGCCTTCGGTTTCAACTAAGGCCTCTTTACCGATATTGATAAAGAAGAACAGAACAACTGCTCCAACAAATAGCAGCCCTGCACTGACCTTAAATGCAACGGTAAAGCCATGTGTCATTGCAAATGGCTGAACCATCTTTCCAAGTTCAGTGTGTGCAGCTGCATATGTAGCCGTTGCAGTTGCGGCAACTGTATTAAGGAGGGCTGTACCAAGTGATCCACCGATCTGCTGGCTGGTATTTACCATCGCACTTGCAACCCCTGTGTCATGGTGAGAAACGGCATGAAGTGAGGTGGAAGTCAGTGGAATAAAGACAAGGGCCATGCCGCTAGACATAATTAAAAGCGATGGCATCACGTGAGTAACGTAAGAAGTGTCCGGAGTAATTCGAGTCAGCATCAGAAGTCCAATGCCTGCTGCGATTAAGCCTGGAACCATCAATGGTTTTGGTCCAACCTTTGGTAGCAATGCTGACGCGATACCGGCAAAGACAATTATTCCTGCAGTAAATGGCAAGAAAGCAAAACCGGATTTGAGTGGGCTGTAACCAAGAATTACTTGAAGATAGAGACCTAGAAATAAGAACATTGAAAATAGTCCGGCTCCTACAACAAGTGAACCAAGATATGAACCTCCGCGATTTCGATCAGTTACAACACGCATCGGCATCAAAGGATTCTTTACGCGCATTTCAATTGCAACGAACGCGGCAAGAAGTACAACTGCGCCAACTAAGAAGCCAATTGTGTGGCCATCTGACCAACCATTTGTTGCCGCCTGGTTGAAGCCATAAGTAAGTGAGAACAAACCTGCGGTTGCAGTTACAACACCTGGAATATCGTAAGTATTGTCACCTTCGGCCTTTGATTCATGAACAAACTTGATTGCCAATGTTGCCGCAATGATGGCAATCGGTGTGTTTACACCTAAGCACCAGCGCCATGAGAAGAACTCAGTAAGAGTTCCGCCGAGGATTAATCCAATTGCTGCGCCACCACCAGAGATTGCACCGATAACTCCAAATGCTTTTGCGCGCTCTGCAGGAACTGTGAAAGTCACAGAAATAATTGCAAGAGCAGCTGGTGCAAGTAGTGCACCGAATACTCCTTGAAGTGCACGTGCACCAAATAACATTCCCTGTGTTGTTGCAATTCCACCAAGGGCAGAAGCTGCAGCGAAACCGATAAGTCCTACAAGGAAAATCTTCTTACGACCCATGTAGTCGCCGATGCGACCTCCAAGGAGAAGTAGGGAACCAAATGCCAATGTATAGGCAGTGATTACCCACTGCTGATTAGCATCAGAGATACCTAGGTCAACCTTGGCACTTGGAATCGCGATGTTCATGATTGAACTGTCCAAGACGATCATTAGCTGGGATATTGCAACAACGAAAAGAGTTCGCCATCTTGTTGGGTCTAAAACTTCAGGGCTGCTGGATTGTGACACGCAAAAACTCCAATACGGATTAAATGATTTCTTTGGAAGAGGCTAGAATTATCGCATGTCGACGATGAAACCGCGCTCTGGACTAGTTACTGATGGACTTGAGCGAGCACCTGCCCGAGGAATGTTGCGCGCTGTTGGAATGGGTGATGAGGATTGGGTTAAGCCACAAATCGGAATCGTTTCTTCCTGGAATGAAATCACTCCGTGCAATCTTTCTCTCGATCGTTTAGCAAAAGCATCACGCCAAGGTGTCATCGATGCTGGTGGGTTTCCTATGCAGTTTGGAACTATCTCTGTATCAGATGGAATCTCAATGGGACATGAAGGAATGCACTTCTCATTAGTTTCTCGCGAAGTTATTGCAGATTCAGTTGAAACAGTTATGCAGGCCGAACGTTTAGATGGCATGGTCACTTTTGCTGGTTGCGATAAATCACTTCCAGGAATGATGATGGCAGCAGCACGTATTGATGTTGCCTCAGTTTTTGTTTATGCAGGTTCTACATTGCCTGGTCAAGTAGATGGCAAAGATGTAACAATCATCGATGCTTTTGAAGCTGTAGGTGCATGTGCGCGTGGGTTAATTACTCAAGAGCGCGTTGATCAAATCGAACGTGCAATCTGTCCCGGTGAAGGCGCATGTGGCGGTATGTATACGGCTAACACGATGGCAGCCGTTGGTGAAGCTTTAGGTCTTTCGCTCCCTGGATCTGCCGCACCTCCTGCAGTAGATCGTCGCCGTGATGCATTTTCTATTCAGGCAGGTGCAGCTGTTGTTAATTTGATTCGTTTAGGAATCACAACGCGAGATATTTTGACTAAGAAAGCTTTTGAAAATGCAATCACAACTGTTATGGCCCTCGGTGGTTCAACTAACGCTGTGTTGCACTTATTAGCTATCGCTCACGAAGCAGATGTTGATCTAACACTTGAAGATTTCAACCGTATAGGTTCCAAAGTTCCACTACTAGGTGATTTAAAACCTTTTGGAAAATTTGTGATGAGCGATGTTGATCGTGTTGGCGGTATTCCAGTTGTTCTCAAGATTTTGCTTGATGCCGGATTCTTGCATGGCGATACATTGACAGTCACTGGGAAAACAATGGCCGAAAACTTGGCCGATATTAATCCGCCTCTTCCAGATGGGGCGATTTTGCATCCAGTTTCTTCACCACTTTCAACCGATGTTGGAATCACCATTCTTCATGGCTCACTTGCAACCGAAGGCGCCGTCTGTAAGACAGCAGGAATCGGAATTGAATCCTTTGAAGGCCCTGCTCGAGTATTTGAACGTGAACAAGCGGCAATGGATGCTCTAGAAAATGGAACTATCCAAGCCGGTGATGTTGTCGTTATTCGCTACGAAGGTCCAAAAGGTGGGCCAGGTATGCGCGAAATGTTAATGATTACCGGTGCAATTAAAGGTGCAGGTCTTGGTAAATCAACGCTGCTATTAACCGATGGGCGTTTTTCTGGTGGATCAACGGGCCTATGTGTTGGTCACGTTGCACCCGAAGCCGTTGATGGGGGAGCGATTGCTTTCATTAAAGATGGCGACATAGTTCGTATCGACATCACTAATCGCACCTTGGATTTACTGGTGGATGCATCAGAGCTCCAGGCCCGTAAAGTTGGGTGGAAGCCATTGGGCCATAAATACACTCGCGGCGTATTGGCCAAGTATTCAAAGCTGGTGGGATCTGCATCTAAAGGCGCAGTCTGCGACTAAGTAGTGCTCAAATTGTGAGATGTGCATCTCATGCCTTGACTCTCATGCGTAATTCATTGGAGAATATGCCCATGAGTACACAATTTGTGGTGGTGATTTAATAGCGCGTGATCGAACCTTGATCATGCGCCACCCTCAGTTATCTGAGGGTTTTTTCGTTTAATCACACAAATTTCAAAGAAGGAACGAAGGGAGAAGAACAATGAGTCAGATGACTGGGGCGAGTTC